>CAXMNC010000061.1:0-11257 GCA_964194625.1 Acidiferrobacterales bacterium | reverse complement strand
GAGACGTTCAAAGCCGGCGAATGCTTCGTCATACCAAAAGGCCTGAAGTGCACCTGGCACATGCCTGAGACCGTGCGCAAGTTTTACGTGATCTTCGAGGACAAGGGCGGGGCGCAGCAGGCGGCTGAGTAGCCCGGCCCTGGGTTGCAAACATCTAACGTCTACAGACAAGGAGCGGGTTAGCCTGTTTGATCGTATTCAGGTTCCTGCTACGGTTGCGGGCGCGGAGTGTTGAGTGGTGTTCTTGAGCTTCTGGTGGTTCAGATGGGCATTTCCAGGCACACAATTGAGGAGCTTTTCGAACGGGAGCAGGCCGCGTTTGTCACCGCGCGACCGAAGTCCCGCGAGCTGTCCGAGCGTGCCCAAGCATCGCTGATCGGCGGAGTCCCAATGCAATGGATGATCGAATGGCCAGGGCAGTTTCCCATTTTCTTGGAGCGCGCCGAAGGTGCGCGCGTGACGGACGTAGACGGTCATCAATACGTCGACCTGTGTCTGGGGGATACCGGTGCCATGTTCGGTCACGCCCCTCCTGTCGTTACCGATGAAATCGCCGCTCAAGCGGCGCGCGGCATCACTACCATGCTGCCCACCGAAGATTCGCTGTGGGTTGCCGAAGAGCTTGCTCGACGATTCGGGCTACCATACTGGCAGATAGTGCTCTCTGCCACGGATGCAAATCGCTTCGCGCTACGCCTGGCACGTGATATTACCGGCCGAAACCGCATCTTAGTGTTTAACGGCTGCTATCACGGCACGGTCGATGAGACGATTGTGATCCTTCGCGATGGTATGTCGAGCTCGCGTGAGGGCAACGTTGGGCCGGCCTTCGATCCAACCACGACGACCGACATCGTTGAATTCAACGATGTCCAGGCGTTGGATGAAGCCCTTTCATCGGGCGAGGTCGCGTGCGTGCTCACCGAGCCCGCACTGACCAACCATTATGGTATCGTGCTTCCCGAGGCCAATTATCACGACGCCCTGCGTGACATCACGAGGCGTTACGGCACGCTTCTAATCATCGATGAAACTCACACTATCTCTACCGGTCCGGGGGGTTACACGCGGGCTTATCGGCTCGAGCCCGATATGCTCGTGCTCGGGAAACCGATCGCGAGCGGCGTGCCCGCCGCCGTTTACGGGATGAGTCATCAAGTCGCGGAAAAGGTACGTTCGCGCACGGTCTCACCGGACATCCCGGTCGCTGGCATTGGCGGCACGCTGTCCGCCAATGCGTTGGCGACACATGCCATGCGGGCGACGTTAGAGCACTTGATGACCGAGCCAAACTATGTGCACATGATCGCATTGGCGCAACGCCTCGCAGCCGGTGTGGAGGAGACCATTCGCGATTACCGGCTGCCGTGGTATGTGACTCGACTCGGGGCCCGCGTGGAGTATCGTTTTCAACCGACACCGCCGCGAAACGCCAGCGAAGCGGAGCTCGGCGCAGATCCGGAACTCAAGCGCCTCATCCACCTATTCTGCCTGAATCGGGGACTTCTGCTGACGCCCTTTCACAACATGGCGCTCATATCGCCAGCAACCTCCGAGGGCGATGTCGACCTGCATACGCGGGTGGTCCGAGAATGCGTCGAGGCGATCATGGAAAGAGACCACGACTGACTCGGTCGCGGCGACTTCCGTACCAAAATATACGTCAGCAATCCTCTAAAATGTAACGACGTGTGATATGCCGTCCAGCTAGACGGTAGCCCTTCTTGAGCGGCTGTCCTACAGTTAGGCTTCCGTAGAGCATTGCGTGGAAGCGGCCTTCTGCCGCAACACTCGGCTCACTTCTCGAGCGGTGTCGATACCGGACAGATAGGCGCCGCCGCAGGTCGCCCACATGCTGGGATGACAGGCCTCGCCGGCAAAGAAAATACGCTCGGCGACGGCTGACCGTAGTTTAGGAGACGACTATTGCCATGAAAATCGTGGACCTTAAGACCTATTCGGTGGCGAACCCGCCTCCCCATTATGGCGGACGTTATTGGGTGTTTCTGAAGCTCACCACCGATACGGGTATTGAGGGGTACGGCGAAGCCTACGCGGTGCCATTTCACCCGAAGATTGTTGTGCGCATGATCGAGGACGTATGTGAACGTTATGTCTTGGGCGCCGATCCGTTCAAGATAGAGCGGCTCTGGCGCATCGTTTATTCGAGCTGTTACACCCAACGCTCTGATCTATCTATTATGGGTGTGCTTAGTGCCATTGAAATGGCCTGTTGGGATATCGTCGGCAAGGAGCTGAACAAACCGGTCTACGAACTATTGGGTGGCCAGGTGCATGAGCGATTGCGGTCTTATACCTATATATACCCAAAGGCGTCCGACAAGACCGATGTATACACGGATGCCGATCTGGCGGCAGAACGGGCGGCAGAGTACGTCGCGCAAGGTTTCACTGCCGTGAAGTTCGACCCGGTTGGTCCTTACACGGCGTTTGATCCCAGACAGTTGTCGTTGGTCGCATTAGATAGGGCGGAGACGTTTGTCAGGAAGATCCGAGACGCGGTCGGCAACAAATGTGATCTGCTTTTTGGTACTCATGGGCAAATGACAACCTCGAGTGCCATACGGTTGGCCAAGCGGCTAGAGCCGTATGATCCCTTATGGTTTGAAGAACCGGTGCCCCCCGAGAATGTAGAAGAGATGGCGCGCGTCGCACGTTCGACCAGCATCCCTATCGCCACCGGTGAAAGACTGGCGACGAAATATGAGTTTCGTGCACTTCTTGAAAAGCAGGCGGCGTCGATCTTGCAGTTGGCATTGGGGAGATCGGGCGGCATTCTCGAAGCCAAGAAGATCGCTGGCATGGCCGAAGCATATTACGCACAAATTGCGCCGCACCTATATTGTGGTCCCATCGAAGGGGCGGCAAATATTCAGATCGATACCTGTAGCCCGAACTTTTTGATCCAGGAAGGCATAGGGAAGTGGGACGGGTTCCACGCCGAGATCTTGAAGCGACCGATACATTGGCAGGAAGGCTATATCATCCCACCGACCGAACCGGGTTTGGGCGTCGAGCTCAACGAGGAAGTGGCGGCGAAGCACCCCTACACGGATAACCAGTTACATCTCGAAATGTTAGATAGGCCGGTGGTCTAGTAACCTATATCGATTAAAGTTTCGGAGAATTCGCAAATGAAGATCGGTTTTATCGGGCTCGGCAACGTCGGCGGCAAATTGGCAGGCAGCCTGCAACGCAATAACTTTGATCTGGTGGTACGCGATTTGGACAAGGAGGCAGCGGCACCTTTTCTCACGAACGGCGCCACCTGGGCGGAGTCACCCAAGGCATTGGCACAAGCAGTGGATCTGGTAATCACTTGCCTACCTTCGCCGGCGGCAAGCAGCGAGGTCATGGAGGCAAGCGATGGCGTACTCGCCGGCCTTGGGCCAGACAAGATGTGGTTGGAGATGAGCACGACTGACGAGGCCGAGGTCAAGCGACTGGGCGCACTGGTGGAGGCGGCGGGCGCCATGCCCATGGACGGTCCAGTCTCTGGTGGTTGTCATCGCGCCACCACCGGCAATATATCGATTTTCGTTGGTGGCGAACGCGCGGCCTTCGAAAGGGTGTTGCCGGCGCTTAAAGTCATGGGCAGGCGTATTCTTCATGTCGGCCCACTTGGATCTGCCTCGATTCTCAAAGTGGCGACCAACTACCTGTGCTCGGTGCACCTCGTTGCCCTGGGAGAAGCCCTGACCGTCGCCAAGCAAGCGGGTATGGATCTCAACCGGACCTTTGAGGCGATTCGTATTTCGTCTGGCAATTCTTTCGTTCATGAGACCGAAAGCCAGGTGATCTTAAACGGTAGCTATAACATCAACTTCACCATGGATTTGGTGGTGAAGGACATGAGTCTATTCGACGGTCTAGCGCAAAGGCTGAATGTACCGCTAGAGATTTCACCATTAGTGCTCGATATCTTTAAGGATGGAGAGCAACGTTACGGTTCCCGCGCCTGGTCCCCCATGATTGTTAAGCGCTTGGAAGAAGCGTGTGGTTGCGAATTGCGTGCGCCTGGCTTTCCAGCAGCGCTCATCGATGATGAACTCGAAGTCACTGGTGCTGAGGTTGTCGTCGAGGTCGGTCGCTGAGTACCGCGGCAACGTAACGTGATATGAAAGCAGCTATCTGTTACGAATTTGGTAAGCCCCTGGCGATCGAGGACATAGACATTGATCCGCCACAAGCCGGTGAGGTCAAGGTAAAGCTCGCCGCTTGTGCGATTTGCCATAGCGATATTCACGCCATCGAGGGTGCTTGGGGCGGGTCGCTACCAGTCGTGTATGGACACGAGGCGGCCGGTATCGTTGAAGCGGTCGGCACCGGTGTGACATTCGCGAAACTCGGTGACCATGTCGTCGTCACGCTTATCCGATCCTGCGGGCGTTGCTATTTTTGTGTACAAGGTGACCCGCACCTGTGCGAGGGTACTTTTGCGTTGGACAAAGAAAGCCGGCTCCGTGCCAAGGGTGGTCAGCCCATTCATCAAGGCTTGCGTACTGCCGCCTTTGCCGAGTATGTTGTTGTCGATCAGTCGCAGGTGGTACCGGTGCCTGAGCAATTGCCATTGGAAAGCGTCTCGCTACTCGCTTGCGGCGTAATCACTGGTTTAGGGGCTGTGGTTAACACGGCGCAGGTCCCGCCGGGTAGCAGCCTGGTGACGATCGGCACCGGCGGTGTTGGTCTAAACAGTATTCAGGGAGCAGCGTTATCTGGCGCGCATCCGATCATTGCCATCGATGTCGCGGACAACAAACTCGAGGCAGCGAAGACGTTTGGTGCCACCCACACCATCAATTCCAAGAAGCAAGACGCGCAAACGGTGGTGCGTTCACTCACGCAAGGGCGTGGCGCGGACTATGTCTTTGTTACTGTCGGCAGTACCGAGGTGGTTGAGCAAGGTATGGGCTTACTGCGACGTGGTGGAACCCTGGTTATCGTCGGTATGCCGCCGCTTGGTGCCAAGGCAGAAATCGAAGTAGTCGATATCGCCGACAACGCTCAGCGCATATTGGGTAGTAAGATGGGATCCACCCGGCCGCGCGTGGATGTGCCGAAGCTTGTCGAATTCTACCAGCAAGACCGCTTGAAGTTAGACGAGTTAATCACCAACCGCTATCCATTGGAAGACATCAACGAGGCCATCGAATCCGTCAATCGAGCTGAGGCATTGCGCAACGTGATTGTGTTTTGAAACGCACTGACGGGCGCACGTAGTTGAAAACCTTCAACCGCGCGGAGTTACGCGCATTACTTCGCATCAGTACACCACTTGCGGCTGCCTATTTGGCTGAGATCGCCATGGGGGTTACCGACATGGTGATCGTCGGTCGCCTCGGCAGTGTCGAGCTTGCCGCCGTCGGCTTGGCGACAAGTGTGTTCTTTGAGCTGCTGCTTGTCGCCGTTGGGGTTGTGTCGATTGTCGGCGTGCTTGCGGCTGAGGCGTTCGGTGCCAACAACGAAGCAGGGGTAAGCCGTGCAACCCGCCAGGGCCTCTGGGTTGCGTTGATTTTGTCGGTCCCTGGAACCTTAATCGGGTGGTATCTAGCGCCCATCCTCGCACTAACGGGTCAGGATACACGGGTCGTTACGTTCGCCGATCACTATTTGCGTGCCGCGGCTTGGAGCTTTCTGCCGTATTTGTGCTTCATGGTACTGAGAAACTTCGTTAGTGCATTGTCGCGCACTAGCTCAGTGATGGTTATCGCCGTGGCCGCTATCGGCGTAAACCTATTTTTTACCTATGGATTGGTTTTCGGAAGACTTGGTTTGCCTAAGCTGGGGGTCGCCGGTGCGGGCTGGGCGACCACGATCACAGTCTGGTTAATGTTATGCGCGATCGTGGTCTACACTGCGTTTTCCAAACACTTCCAGGTTTACCGACTCTACCGCGCTAGCTTCGGGATAGAATTGCCGATGTGCGCGCAGATCTTTCGGTTGGGCCTGCCGGTGGCCGGGATTACCGCGTTGGAGGGCGGTCTCTTTGCGGCCTTGTCCATCTTCATGGGGGTGCTCGGCGCCTTGTGGCTAGCGGCCAACGCTATCGTCATAAACGTATTGGCGGTAGGCTTTGTGCTTGCATTGGCGGTGGGAGAGGCAATCGGAATTCGTATTGCCCAAGGCGTGGGCGCCAATGATCGATTAGCGGTACGTCGATCCACCGTCACCGGTCTCGTGCTTGGTCTGCTTGTTATGGCCTTCATTGCGAGTTTGATGTGGACGTTTCCGGCCACGCTGGTCTCGATCTTTCTGGATCTCGATGATCCACAGACGGTTGACGTGTTACCACTTGCAGTGGTGCTAGCAGGTATTGCCGCCGTGTTTCAGGTCTTTGATGGCCTGCAAGCAATCGCCACGCGTGCGCTTCGTGGCCTGAAAGACACAATCGTACCGTTGTGGATTGCGGCTGTCGGGTATTGGCTGCTTGGCGCGCTCGGCGGTTGGGTGCTTTGTTTTCCACTCAAGTTCGGCGCCCTCGGATTGTGGTGGGGCTTGGCGTTGGGGCTCACAGTCACGGCCGTCGTACTCTTATGGCGTCTCATGTTCCGAACGCGCATTGAGGCGCCAGCTTAATTGTTTGCATCACAGAGGTATCGGTAGTGAAAATCAAGAGCATCGAGACCTTCAGCAATGAGTTCGTCAGTATGGTGCGGGTGCGTACCGACGATGGCGCCGAAGGTTGGGGGCAGATCTCACCTTATAATGCCGACATTTCTGCCACCGTCATGCACCGGCAGGTGGCGCCGCATGCGCTCGGTCGCGATGCCAACGATATCGATGCCCTGGTGGATGACATCCCTGAGAAGGAGCACAAGTTCCCGGGCTCCTACCTACGTCGCGCGTTGGCCGGTCTGGACACAGCCCTGTGGGACTTGCGAGGCAAGCTTGCCAACAAAAGCGTTTGTGAGCTCCTAGGTGGACAGCCGCGTCCTTTTCCGGTGTATGCGTCGAGCATGCGTAGGGATATCACGCCCGAAGACGAGGCCGATCGACTCGTACGCCTGCGTGATACGCATGGTTACAGCGCTTTCAAGATTCGTGTCGGCAAGGAGTGTGGGCACGACGAGGATGAGTGGCCCGGTCGCAGTGACGCGATCGTACCAGCCGTACGCCGCGCGGTTGGCGACGATGTGGCGTTGCTCGTTGATGCCAACAGCTGTTATACGCCCAAGAAAGCGATTGAAGTGGGCGCCATGCTGGCCGACAATGGTGTCTGTCACTTCGAAGAGCCGTGTCCATACTGGGAATTCACATGGACGGCGGAAGTGACTCGCGCATTGGAAATTCCGGTTGCCGGTGGCGAGCAGGACAATTCATTACCACTATGGCGGCATATGATAGCCACCCACGTTGTCGATATTGTACAACCCGATGTATGTTATGTTGGTGGTCTGACTCGGGCGCTACGAGTGGCGGCGATGGCGAAGGATGCCGGCCTAGCATGTGTTCCGCATTCCGCTAACCTGTCGATGGTCACGGTATTTTCGCTACATATGATGGGAGCGATCGAGAATGCAGGCCCTTATGTCGAATTCTCGATTGAACCGACCACGTATTATCCTTGGCAGGAGGGGTTGTTGAGTCCCGCGCTAGAAGCCAGCGATGGAAAGGTACAAATCTCCGACGCCCCCGGTTGGGGGGTCGAGATCAGTCCGACATGGTTAGCGGCGAGCGCGCATCGAGTCAGCGAACTGGATTAAAGACGCGTCTATCAAACTGACGTTGGAGGGACACAGATGAAAACAGTAGAGCAGATCTTAGATGGCAAAGGGTCGGACGTTTGGTCCATTACACCAGACGCCTCGGTGTTAGAGGCAATCAAGCTGATGGCCGAAAAAGAGGTTGGCGCACTACTTGTAATGACGGGTGAAAAGCCGGTAGGCATCGTTTCCGAAAGGGATTATGCGCGCAAGGTGATACTCAAAGGTAGATCACAAGAAACCTCCATTCAGGACATCATGACGACCCATGTTGTCTACGTTTCACCTGATCAAAGCATCGAGGAATGTATGGCGCTGATGACCGCGAAACACATCCGTCATCTTCCGGTTATGGATGGAGAACGATTGTGTGGCATGCTTTCCATCGGCGATCTCGTGAAGGCGGTTATCGCTGAGCAGAAATTGGTAATCAAGGAACTCGAACGCTATATCAGTGGTTGAAGGAAACTCAGTGTCGGTGAGACCAAAAGCAACCCCCACGATTCAAATAGATAATGATCGTGTCATTGTTACCGAATGGCGGTTTGCGCCTGGTGCGGAAACCGGCTGGCACCGGCATGAATATGATTATATTGTGGTGCCATTGATAACTGGAAAACTTGTTCTAGAAACCAAAGATGGCGTAGGTTCCGCGGAGCTTGAGGCCGGTTGTTCGTACTTTAGAAAGGTCGGGGTAGAGCATGGTTGTAAATGCTAATGAGTACGAGTTCGCGTTTGTTGAAACAGAGTTAAAGTGAATCCTATGCATCTATCTCTAGTTGGCGTCGTCGAGGACACCATCTAATATCCATTGAGCGAATAATCCGACGATCGGTTCTAGCAAAGATAACCGTCCCGCGCGAGCCAACGGCGAAGTTAACCCTGCCTGCTGTCGTTCTAGAATGGCATTATCCTCAACGATACCCGCGTCAAAGCGCTCAAAGTAAGTTCCCACATGTTCCTGGAAATCTGGTCGCGCTATCGTGTTTTCGGGAAAGCACACGCTCATGGCGTAGCGTGTGCGATCAGGGCCTTGGGGATAGCATTCAAAGTACCACATGCTGTCGGTACTGGCGGCGACCACAAAGGCGGGATAGACCAGCGCATATCGCGTACCGCCCAGTAACCGACCGCTAAGGGTGGCAATGGGTGGAAAGCCGGTATGACCATGACCCTTGAGCAGCGCGCCAGTGCCTTCGTGGGCACCGAACTGCGTTACATACTGGCCTTTGGTTTTGTCGACCGGATCAGGATGATCGTACTTTATGGAATCCAGCGAGTTTGAGTGCACCGCCTTTAGGTGATACCACTCCATAAACACTTCGATGAACAGTTTCCAATTACACGCCACTTCGTATTGGCGCCGGCGTATACAACGCATTTCGCCAAGGCTATAGGGTGCAAATGTTTCAGAGAAATCCCCTAAGTAGCTGTCAAAGTCGGCAGCATCCTCATCAAAATTTATGAATATAAACCCGTCTCGCGTCTCGAGTCTGACCGGGATTAAGCCGTAATCGCCTTGCTTGAAAGCGGACACTTTTGCCATTTCGGGCGCGCCGGCGAGCTTACCGTCGAGTCGATAGCTCCAGCCGTGATACGGGCACTGAATCAAAGGTTTGCAATTTCCGCTGCCCTCCAGGAGTTGAGTACCCCGATGTCGACAAGTATTAGCGAAGGCGCGCAAACGCCCACCTTCATCTCGCACCAGCATAGTGGGTACGCCGGCAAGCTCGAATGCCACAAAGTCCCCGGGATGAGGCAGGCGCTCCACGCGGCCGACACAGTTCCATGACCGTCGAAACAGACGTTGTAACTCTCGTTGGTAAAAGTCGGGGTCCGTATAACACCACGGCGGCAAGGTCTCTGCCTCGGCTGGCAGGCGCCGCACTTGCTCGTAGTGTCTAGCGGCAAAGATATCGTCGGGATGATCTAGCGACATCAGCCGTCCGGATCAATCGCGGAAATTGACGAATTGTAGTGGCAGGCCGACTTTTGCTTCTCGCAGCAAGGCCATGACTTTCTGTAGGTCATCCCGTTTCTTGCCGGTAACTCTCAGCTTGTCTCCCTGGATCGCTGCTTGCACTTTCATTTTTTTATCCTTGATGGTTTTCACCATTTTACGTGCCAGGTTGCTTTCGATGCCCCGTCTTACCGTGACGACCTGGGTAGCCCTATTCAGCGTCTCCTGGACCTTGCCCTCCTCCAGCGCTTCGACATCAATGCCGCGCTTGGTCAGTTTTAGCACCAACATGTCCACCATCTGCTTGAGCTGAAACTCTACCTGCGCTTCCAGGGTTAGGATATTGGTTTCCTGTTTTACTTTTGCATCAATACCCTTGAAGTCGAAGCGATTTCCGATCTCCCGATTGGTCTGGTCGACCGCGTTGGTTAATTCATGCATGTCGATTTCAGACACTACATCGAAAGATGGCATAGCTTATTCTCCAGTATTAGTTTCTAATTCTGGCAATCGTACGGGTAAGTTCAATACGATATGTTGCAACAGGCGCGTTCTGCGCGGCGCTGGCGGTTACTGTTGGCGCATTTGGTGCACATGGACTCGAGGCCAGGCTCGAGCCCCGAATGTTGTCAGTTTATCAGACGGCCGTCGAGTACCACAGGTATAATACGCTCGGTATCATTTTGATCGCTGTAGTAATCAACGTCCGGCCAGGCGCTAGCCTCATGCGGTGGGCGGCCGCGATCATGCTCGTGGGTATAATTCTGTTCTCCGGTAGTTTCACAGCGGCGCTGTTGGCAGGCATACTTAATCTTAATGTCGAGCAGCGGGTCAGACCATATACGATGGCCTTTAAGCTATTTACCTACGGGGTGTTGACGCACCCGAAATTGCTAGAGTCGCTAACCGGTAGGGCGTTTGTGACCACGCTCGCGCACCTGCCTAACTACCAGCGCTACACCCTTAAGCAAGAAGGATGGCCACCGATACCGGCAATCGTGCCTGAGTCCGGTGCCTCGGTGTCTGGGATCTTGATCTCTGACTTCGACGAAGGACTGTCAGAACTTTTAGATGATTTCGAGGATGTTGATCTGGGTTTATATGTAAAAGAATCGGTGCTAGTCATAGATGCACAAGGCAACGAGCATCATCCGTCCGCCTATGTGGCCGGTCCTGTGGGTGTTGACAGCCTTGATGGTCCATGGGATGCCGAAGAATTTATGGCGCAACACTATGAAGATTACTTGAACCGAATAATCCCTGAGTTTCTGCAGCGTTGGCGGTGATCCAGCCTACTGGTCGCGGTTGCTCCCGATTTAGCGACCCAATCAGTTCAACCAAGAGGACAGCAACAATGCCCCACTTTCCCGAACAGGTACGTAGTCTGCCCCCGTTCGAGGGCCCATTCGATGCTTACAAACTTGCGGCCGAAGGTTGTGATGTGTTGCTCGCTTCGTATCCGGCGGGTACGGCACTGGAGGAACATACCCACGAGACCAACAACGTGGGAGTGATCACGCAAGGGGAAATGATAATTACTATAGAAGGTGTCGAACACCGATATAAGGTCGGT
>CAXMNC010000060.1:0-4685 GCA_964194625.1 Acidiferrobacterales bacterium | reverse complement strand
GGGCGGCTTCCCTGCTGGTAGTCCCAGTAGAGCGGCGTACTCGCTCTCCGCCGGGGGTCGTGAAGCGGACCCACCAGACGGACTTACGTCGATAGAGTGACATGATTCTGCCTCCTCGCCACTCTGCGACGCTTGCCGTGGACGAGCGTAGCGTGAACGCAGATAGGCGACAAGATCGGGCTCATAGAAGCACCAGCTTTTCCCGACTTTTGCGCCGGGGGTTTCCCCCGCTTTCACCTTGCGGCGCAGTGCCTCCGACGAAAGCTTGAGAAATCGAGCCGCTTCTTCGAGTGTCAAAGTTTTACTCATTTGAGCACGTCAAAGTGACGCGACTTTTTGTGCGTACAAATTCCGCAACGAAAATCGCTCCAATTTCGCACTCGAAACTCGAGTGGAAATTGACGCGAAAAACGCCCGCTATTTCGAAGACTGAAATTTGTGCGCCACTTGCGTCGCTCCTAAGAACGATTTATCAAGTGCGCTTCGGGAGGGAGCAAAAAAAGCGAACCCGCGAGAAGCGCACAACCTATCCGTACAGAAAACTGTACGAATAACTGTTGTGCCGCCCTCGCCGCGTTCGCATTTTGGCACAATTGAACTACGGCTAACCTGTCGACAGGCGTCGGCAGCTGGACAGCAAGGCCGAGGCGCGTCTAGATCAATCAAACGCGACTCCGACTTACAATTACAGTATTGGCCGAGACCACATCGACGTCAATACCCTACTCATTGACAAACGACCAAACGCCAGGTCCGTCAACGTTTTTCTTCAAATCTGTTGTGATCTTGTTGAAACCTGTTGTGGCGGTCTTGTAGTTGTCTTTAAGTCCTCTTGTGCAATTATCAAGAGAATTCTCGTCAACAAGACTGATCGATATCGTCGGCAATATTGGAAAACCTACCTTGCGTAGACCTTGCTAACTCCTTGCTCGACCCTTGCCAAAACCTTGCAAAAACCTTGCTTGGTACGTTGCCCATAGCCTACTTGCAAGCAGGTAAATCGATGGCCGCTAGCTCGACTGCAGACCATTTTGCGCATACCGACCTCTACCCTATGGGCTCGCACCCAGCGCTCAGCGACGGTAACGATTGAAGGGACCTAAATCGGGGAAACCCGGAGTCGGATCAAGCGTCTCGGCGCCTTCCTAAAGTGCCGCCTGGGTTTATTTGCCGAGCCATAACCAGGTCAACGATAGCCTAATTGTTGCTTGCGGGTTGGTCGGGGGTTGCCTGGGGTTTGGTCGGCCGTTGCCTGAGGGTTGGTCAAGCTTGCTTGGTGTTTGCCAGGTCAACCCAGCACCTGTCTGGGTCGACCCTGCGCACGCTGCTTTACTCTGGAAGCACCTCGCGATGCTTGTAAGAACTGCACTGAATGAGCCGCGGTTATTTGCCTCCGAGAGGACACAACAAGTCGTACGTTCGGAACTAATCAGGGAATTCCTGGCCACAATCCTCAATTGGCCCGGCAATCACCGTCGCTCGAGAGCCTCGCTGGTGCGGCGCCGAAAGGTAGTGGAAGCAGCAGAGGAATACCTTCAGGAGAACCCGGATGATGCACCCTCGATAGCTGGCCTCTGCGAAATCACGCATGCGAGTGAGCGAACCCTCAGTTACGCCTTCCATACCATCTACGATACGTCGCCTGCTCTTTATCTGAAGTCCGTTCGTCTTAACCGCGTTCGCAATGACCTCAAAAGAATGTCCCTCCCTGAAACCAGCGTACAAGCGGTGGCCAACACATGGGGATTTTGGCACATGGGACACTTTGCGAAGGATTACAAGACGCTCTTCGGTGAGCTGCCTTCGGAGACATTGGCGCGACGGGCCAGCCCGTAGTGGCTCTCATCCCCTAGATTCTCCACCGGTCATGCGCTTCGAGAGGAGCATGCCGACCAGCGCCGCCACCAGGATAGTTAGATAGAACTGTCCCGTCACCGCTTCCATATAGGCGAGCGTCTGCGCGACAGGTGATGCCGGCGTGATCTCTCCGTATCCGAGCGTCGTCAGCGTGACGAAGCTGTAATATACGAATTGGAACGCTATCGCGTGAGGTGCTGTCGTTGCACCGGCGATACCCTCGAACGATGTCGGGGAGACGGTATGTAAGAGTGTGAAGACATAGGACCAGGCAAGCCCGATCAACAGATACACGCACATTGACCCCATCAATCGATTTTCGTCCACCTCCCCACCGAACAGGACATCTCTCAGGGCAATTAATCCCACCAAGGCGACGAACACCAGGGCCACGAGTGCGATCATGATCACTAACGACTCCGCCGGCGAAAAGAGATGTACCAGCTCCAACGTGACCCAGGACACGGCCAGTGTAACCCCAATTCGAAACATCCATCTGAATCCCATCAAGCTTCGTACGCCGGCGACGAGCACGAGCACCAGTGCGAAATCGACAAGCACGAATTCCGCTAGCGGTAGATATTGAACCGCGATGGGCGCGGCAGCGAGGTAAGCCAAAAGTCCGCCCAGCAGGTAACCATAACGTATAAGCATCGAGGCCTCCTTTGAATCTCGCGATTGTGAATCGAGCCCCCCCTCGTAATCTATGCAACGAGGCTCGGGAGTTCGCTAAAGAACTGGCGGACAAGCCGGCCGAGGCACTGTCCACATTGTTGATAGCGCGGTCAGCGCTGCATGTTGGCCTTGATAGCCATCTGGAGAGGACCGCAGTCGGGCTCGAGCACCTCCCTCGACAGCAGTAGCATCAAGAGGCCGGCCTCGCGAGGGAAAAGGAGTCTCCTATCCGTTAAATCCCAGGGCCTACCAATTCGGCCAACGATAACTGTCGTCCGGCGTGGACCGAGGCGGTACCGCGGTCTCCTGCGCATCAGGCGTGAGGATATCGCCCCAGTTGGTGCGTTTCGCCATTTCTTCCTTGGTGGATTCGGGGACGAAGTCCTTGCCTGCGCGCAACTGCCATTCACCGCCGAGCGCCCGATACATGCTGATCAGGTTCCCCGCAATGTCGCCGCGCGTGATGGTGGACTGGTCCTGCTGCAAGAGGAGCGACTTCCGTCCACTGCTCGGCGATGGGGGCATCGGGCTTGACGAAGTCCGGGCCAACCTTCGTGCACCCGGCGAGAAGAAGGAGAATCGACAGGGTGCCGGCCGCCAGGCCCGTTGCCCCGCGGCACGTTTCCGGGCCGCTCCGTGTTCGATCGTCGTGGGCGCGACAGCACCCGCGCAGACTCCTTCAGACATCGAATCCCATCCCAACGTCTCCCCGGCTGATAGGTCCCCATTCGTGCCAGGTAGTAGTTGCCCCCGCGGCCCGGTTGCCATATCTCAGACCGACTTTAACAGAGACGCAGCAGTATTTATCACCAAACCTGTCGGGGATCGCTATCCGAATTCTGCAGCTGTCATGCTTTCTTTCGGCTACCGACGGCCTTCGGCGAGAATACCGATTGCCGGCTGGCAATGTGTGCCTGGCGTGGCGGCTATGACTATGGCGAACCTAGCTTGCTATCGGAAAAGAGGCGGCTTATCGAAATACGGACAGGCTGAACCATCGGCTAGGTGAGGGCTCGTCGTGCGTCGCGATTCTGCCAACACTGAAACTTTAGCTTGCAGGTATACCTCGCACGCGGTCAGTGCCATGGGTTTCTGGATTCTGCGCGATGTGCGATGATAGACTCCGGATACGTTATTTTTTTATACTTCGCGGAGAAACAACCCCATGATTCGTTCTATTGCGTCGGTTCTTTCAGTACTTGCCGCCCTCGGTCTTCTCGCCTCATGTGGCGGGGCCGAGAAGACGACTCAAACTGGCTTTCTCAGCGATTACTCGAATCTCGAAAAGGTCGACGATAATCGCCTGGAATACCGAAACCCAAACATCGCGAAGGGCACCTTCAAGGCCTTCATCGTGGATGAATTTACGTTCAATCTCCAGGAAGAGGATAAACGGGAATTCAATGACGCCGAGATAGCAGAGATTGCTGAGTACGCCCAC
The DNA here is from genome assembly GCA_964194625.1 of Acidiferrobacterales bacterium. Classification (GTDB taxonomy): domain Bacteria; phylum Pseudomonadota; class Gammaproteobacteria; order Acidiferrobacterales; family SPGG2; genus SPGG2. The sequence continues at coordinate 712 of CAXMNC010000060.1, read as the reverse complement.
GCGACAGTCGTAAGTGTCATCTCCAAGCACTTCCAGGTCGTGTCCACTCCTGGAGTCGGCGTTGCACGTATGCGCTCACAGCTTACCGATCTTGAGAAAGCACAGCCGCTTATGAACGTTCACCCGCTGACGCGTGCGACCGGTGGTGGCCGCGGCGGCGCCGCGATCGAAGGCGAAATTGTCGACTCCGTAACGGGAGAACAGCTCTTCGCCATCGTTCGTCGGACCACCGGAGGGTTCGCCTCGGGCAGCGGCATGACATCCCTGGCCGACGTCAAGACAGCCATCGACATCTGGGCCGAGTCGGCGGACAAGAAGGTTGCGGGCTTGAAATAATAGTGCCAAGTTCCCTTACTCTGTCTTCCTAGACGCCATATGCTGCGGCATGGCGAGCACGCGCGTCGCGGCCATCGTAGAGCTTGAGCGATCGAATACGGACGGGATTCCTTTTGCCAACGCTCCGCAGCACTGCGATCGCTTTCTCTATTGGAGCGTTTCGTCGTGCTCTTGAAATGACTGACTTGAATCTGTTTGACAGGCAGATGAAGGTCATGCTTCAACGTTGTACGAGGATTGCACTGCTCGGCACGGTTCTTATGCTGAGCAGCAGCCCGGCCTACGCCTACTATGGCATCGCGGAGTATGTCTCAGCCCTGGTAGCGTTTCTCGTCGTGATCGATTTCATCATCTATGGTGCAACGCTCGGCATTAT
>CAXMNC010000059.1:0-2854 GCA_964194625.1 Acidiferrobacterales bacterium | reverse complement strand
GCGATGAAGCACCGCATCAACATGCTCTGCAGGCACTGATGCGTCTGGGCGGTGCAAGGCAAGACGAAAGCCACCCGATGTTTCCGCCCTATGATGCAGCATGCGCGTCCCGCCGGGTGTGCCGGCACTGATTACGGCGAGGTCCTTATTGTGTTGCGCCAAAATCTCGCCCAGCACGGGGACGTCTACTAGTTTCCCGTTGAGCTTACGATCGCCTTCGGCAAGCTGCGTCTCATCCCCGGTGTTAAAAAGTTTGCCGGGCGATGCGACCGGCTCAAGAAACCTGTTACCTACGATACCGTGCCGTGTGGGGTAGCAACCGGTGACGAGCGCCGCTTGATTGACCCGCGTCTCAGTTGGAAAAGTCGCGCGGCTGTGTGTGCAGTGCACACCACTTTGCGCAAATGCCGTCAGATTCGGCATCAACGCCGGTGTGACCATATCGGGCCGTAGCCCGTCGAAGCTGACGATCAAGACTCTTCGCTCCTGTTTCGTCAACGGTCACTCCTTATATATCGATAACATCGTATCTATGGTGCTGGGATCCACGTTGAAGCGCCGCATGGCGATCGGGGAAGACGCACCACAGTCGATAAGGCAAGCTGTGGCCGATGTCGTAACCAGCATGCATGTGTTAAAACGGCCACCACTACCGAACGCATCGCCATTGCCTAGAAATCGAAACTGCATGGGTATCTTCTCCTGGCGCGAGTTGAGGTGAACGAGGCCCTGGCCGCAGTGGTAGACACAGCCTTGTAATCTCCGGGGTTGGAGGCGAATATTAACCCCTTAAGTACCTCAATGATAAGAATCTTGAAACTCCTGGTGTGGGGGAGGTGAACAAAAATGACGACCCGCGTTGCAATTCTTGATGATTACCAAAATATTGCGTTCCAGGCCGCGGACTGGAGTAGCTTGCCGTCAGACGTTGAACTCACGGTGTTCAATGAACACATCAAGGGTGAACAGGCGGTAGTAGATGCCCTGGCGGACTTCGACGTCGTGGTGGCGATGCGCGAACGCACCCCCTTTCCAGCAACCTTGATCGAAAAGCTGCCAAAGCTGAAACTGCTGGTGACCACAGGCATGCGCAATTTCGCCATCAACATGGAGGCCGCACGCAAACAAGGACTGCCAGTGTGCGGCACGGCGTTGCTACCGTATCCCGCGTTTGAGCATGCCTGGGCGCTGATCCTCGCCCTGTTCAAGCAGATCCCGCGCGAGGATCGGGCGATGCACGAGGGCGGGTGGCAATCGGGTTTGTCCGAGGGACTGCGCGGCAAGACTTTGGGCATTGTGGGTCTGGGTAAACTAGGTTCCCAGGTGGCAAGAGTGGGTGTGGCCTTCGACATGAAAGTGATCGCCTGGAGCCAAAACTTAAGCGATAAACGCGCCAAAGAATGCGGTGCTGTCAAGGTAGATAAGGACAAACTATTCGCCGAGTCCGATGTGGTGACGATCCACCTGGTACTGAGCGACCGCACGCGCGGTCTCGTTGGTCGGCGTGAACTTGGGCTGATGAAACCGAGCGCCTATTTGGTCAACACATCCCGCGGACCTATCGTTGAGGAGGCGGCGCTGATCGAGGTACTGCAAAAGCGGGCCATCGCCGGTGCCGGCATCGACGTCTACGACGTCGAACCGTCGCCACGCGATCATCCCTTGAGAAAACTGGACAACGCCATTCTGACGGGGCATACGGCCTACGTCATTCGGGAAACGTATGAATTAGTATATGGTGAGGCCGTGGAAAATATTCGGGCCTGGTTGGAGGGCAAGCCGATTCGTCTTTTGAATGCCTAACGCAAGAACCAATGATGGACATAGCAGGGATTAAAGCGCTGACCTTCGATGTCTTCGGCACTGTCGTTGATTGGCGCAGTAGTATCATCCGGGAAGGGCAGATCTTTGGGCGCAATCAGGGTGTTGAGGCGGACTGGGAGAGGTTTGCTGACGACTGGCGCGCCCTTTACCAACCCTCTATGTCAAAAGTACGAAGCGGTGAGATTCCCTGGACCAAGTTGGATGCTTTGCACCGCATGAGCCTGGACCATCTCCTCGACAAAATGGGCATCGCAGGTATATCCGAAGACGCAATCGACCACCTCAATCGAGCCTGGCACCGACTCGATCCCTGGCCGGACTCTGTGGAGGGCCTTACCCGGTTGAAAGAAAAACTCATCCTTGCCACCTTGTCGAATGGCAACGTGGCACTACTGGTTAATATGGCCAAACGAGCAGGGTTACCGTGGGACGCAATACTTGGGGCTGAGGTGGCGGGACATTACAAGCGACAACCGCAGGCCTACATGAAGACTGCAGATTTCCTGGGATTGGCGCCACAACAATGCCTGATGGTCGCAGCCCATAATGATGATCTTGTCGTTGCACGCGAGCTAGGTTTCCGAACTGCTTTCGTGTGTCGACCGACGGAACATGGGCCGAGCCAGTCTACGAATCTGGAAGCCGAACATCATTACGATTTTGCGGTATCAGACCTTATTGAATTGGCGCAACAACTCGATTGTTGAGAAGTGGCGAGCATTCTAGAGGCACTTAAATATGTCTGATTCGATTGTCATCAGCCGAGACGGACAAATTGCTACCGTCACAAGGAATACTCCCCACAGGCGAAATGCCCTGACCAAGGCGGCCTGGGAACTTCTGACGGTAACTATGCAGGATCTGTCATCGGACGATGATTTGCGTTGCATTGTGCTTCGTGGTGCCGGTTCAGAGGCCTTTTCCGCTGGGGCTGATATTTCTGAGTTTTCCCAAGTTCGGGCGAACGCCGCCCAGGCGGAGATCTATGGTGCGGCGGTAGACGACGACATACAAGCCGTGCTTGATTGTC
>CAXMNC010000058.1:0-3215 GCA_964194625.1 Acidiferrobacterales bacterium | reverse complement strand
GCCATGGGCATCGCGTTGGACCAAACCACCAGGTGGATTTGGCGTCGTTTTGTCAAATCCTAATGTGTTCAGGGCAGCCTTGTTCAAGTAGGCAAGACCGTAGTTTTGCAGAACAAAAACGGGGGTATCGGGAGCGGCAGTATTGATCTCGTCAAGCGTCGGGCTGCGCCGCTCAGCGAATTGGAACTCCGACCAGCCTCCGACCACCCTTACCCATTGCGGCGGCGGCGTCCTCGCGGCTTGCTCCTTCAAGGCTCAAAGGGCATCGGCCAGCGAAGGAATAGCCTCCCATCGAAGCTCCATGTTGTAGTTGAGCCCGCCGCGAATCAAATGAGTGTGACTGTCGTTGAGGCCGGGGATGACGCGGCGCTGCGCAAGATCGACAACCGTCGTGTTCGATTCCGCTAGACGCATGATGTCCGCATCGCTACCGGTCGCACGCACGAGGCCGTCCTGGATCGCGAGCGCTTGCGCTTCGGGCGCCGTGGCGTCGAGGGTCGTGATGCGGCCGTTCCGCAGGATCAGATCCGGGGCTCCGTCCGGTGTCTGGCCCCAGGAAGCACGGGCTTTCAGGGCCGCCAAACCTGCGGCGGCGGCCAAGCCCTGGCTAAAGGCTCGTCGATTCATAGAGATCATTTCAGATAGTATCCCTTTTAGAGATCAGCCACTTAGTGGCACAAGAGAAAACTGACAGCCTTTGATGACTTCGATCAGTCGATCATCCCATCTATTATTGCTCTCCAACAATGACTCTCTGTGAACAGGCTTACGGCATTCAGTTGACCCTGCCATTTTTCCGTGACCATCTGAGTACAGGTTTCTATTGCAGCTTCCGTATACGTGTTGAAAGGGACATAGTTTTCGTTGGTCGGGTTCTCGGCCAGAGGGTATTGGACCATCTTCAGTGCAACCCCAGCGGCCTTCTGAACATCGAGGACGTACTCATGTGCGGCATCGAAATCCTGACGGTCTCCCGGTCGCGCGACATGACCGCCTTGGAAGTATTTAAAGTCGAATTTTGCCGCTTGATCGAAGGCACCGTAAAATCCAGCGGTGCTGGCGGCTACCGCAAAATCTCGGTAAGGCACCCACCCAGCATACAGCACGTCAACCAACATCAATACCTTCTGTCTGGGAAGGAAGATATAGGTATTGCCGGGCGCATGGTTCAGGCCATGGTAAGAAAGCTCGACCGTCTGATCGCCCAATGTAAGAGTGTAGGTATCTTCGAAAGTGACCGTCGGGACGGGCCGGTTTGGGTCGTTTTTTCGGCGTAGTTCTTCAGCAGTAAGCTCGTGGCCGATTCGAACCACATCGTCACCAAACAGGCTGGAGCCAAAGGTGTGATCGTTATGGTGGTGGCTGTAGACGAAGTACTTAACCGGTTGGTCAGTGACTTCGCCGATCGCATCCTGTAATTTGGCCGCATACGACCACGGCGCATCGATCACGATGACACCTTCATTGCTGACCAAAAACATCGAGTTGTACAGGCCGTCGGTTACCCAATAAGCGCCGTCGCCGTAGTCTCCGACGTGATATCCCTTAGGTCCAATTTGAGGAACCTCGAATGTCTGTGCGTGGAGTGACCACGTTTGCAGTAAGGCGAAAAATGCAACCATTATAAACCGACACATTCTACGGATATGGATCGTCATCTTGACTTCTCCCCATTTAGGCGCACGACCGCAATTCAGCTTTACCAGACGACGTTTGTCATCCGATAGTTCATGCACATCACTTGTTCAGCCAGATCCGCTGTCAAAATGAGCAGGTGGCGTAAGCTATATCGGATTTCGTGGTGTGTCCCCTCACCAATCGGCAATAAGCCTCTACCCCTCGTTTGTGACAAAAACCTATCTAACAGATGCTTGACCAGTCAACAACCGGAACGTCCGTCGCGGCATCCGATTTATTCGCACAATTATACAGTTTTGTCGAAGCGACCAAGCGGACACGACCCTCAAGGCGTGGTCAATATCGATGGCATTGCCGGCACGTCCAACCCAGGTTTGCAAATGGCGTTAGGCCGCAAGCACCCTTACCCCAGCCCTTGTCGGCGCCTGAGTCGCGGCTTGGGGCAACCTTCGCTTTCACCGGCGAACAAGCAGGAGCACATCGCCGTGAGCCGCGCATGAAGCGCGCTGTAATTCAACCGACCACGCGCTTAAGCCATATCAGCGTTGGCCGCATGCCGGACGAACTTTACTCGGCATCGCGCTGGTCGACGTCATTTTCGAGCTGTTCCTCCCGGGTTGGGCGCAGGATCACCCATTCACCTGCCTCGCCAGTTAGCACGCCGGGGCCGGTGGGGTTCTCAGGATCACCGGGGAATGCCATGGGCTTTACGTCGGTGCCGCAGCCACCGCCAGCAAGAACCATGATGCAAAGCAAAACGAGATTCCCGCACCGGGCCCGCCAGGGCCATCCAGGCGACCGGAGACCGAAGATGCGGCGTCTTACCATCAGAACTTGACCCTGGATCCGACCGAGAACGCGTGTATCTGGTCGACGCTCGCGTCGTTATCCCGGTCGAGGTCGTAGATCGAGAACTTAGTGTAAAGCTCGGCGCCGAAGTCGTCCAGCTTCTGAACAAAGGCGGCGCCGAAGGTCCAAGCGTCGTCACTGGGTGTTGGGAGATTGCTCGTGCGAGCACCATGCACGCCGAAATTTGAGCTGCCGAAATCGAAGATATTGGCAATCCAGCCGCCCTTGAGGTAAATCTGATTGCGATCGCCCCCGGAATCGGTCTTTTCTGCGCCGCTAGAGAAAGTGAGATTTAGACCTGTTTCCTTGTGCAGGATCGAGGTCGAGCCCGCCCAGCCGTAGTCGACGCCTGCTTTGCTGGGATCGAATATGGAGCCGGCCGCTGCCGCCTTGAAGTCGCCGATTTCGGCCGCCCAGCGTATTGCGGCATCGGCGCGCTGGTCGGACGCATAGGTTGTACCGAATGAGAAACCGGCGATCGTGGGGCTATCGTATTGAATTCGATCCTCGCGGCCCAGTCCGTCGAAATTGTTGAACACATCATTGATCCGAACGTCGGTCAGCTCGCCGTCCTCATCGACAAACTTCAAGCCTCCAACCGGATGATTAACCGCAGAGTACAGGATCACGTTGGTGCCAGACAGGTCAACCTGGGCGGTGTTGTCCGAGGCGGTGCTCCCTTTGCCGAATGACATTTTGCCGAAACGCCCGTTGACGGTCATCTCGAC
>CAXMNC010000057.1:0-1717 GCA_964194625.1 Acidiferrobacterales bacterium | reverse complement strand
TCCGTTCTGTTCCATGGTTCGGCCACGGCGGTGGCACAAAACGGCGCCTTCCCACTCGAACCGCCAGACACCACTAGCCCAAGAGGTGCTCTTTTCAACCTCATCAACAACGTCGACGAGGCCCAGCGCGTCCTTGCCGCTGCATCTCGCGATTACCGGGCGACGCCTGGTCTCTTCAAGAGCAACGCTGTCGTCGCGCAGGAGGCGCAAGCCGCGGCGCTGTTACGGCAAGCGGCAGGTTCTCTCGATGTCAGTCAGGTTCGCCCCGCCATATTGGAAGCAGTGCGGTTGGAGGCGGTTCTCCTACTCAAGGAGGTGCTGGATCGCATCGACCTGCCACCTATGGAAGCCATGCCCGATGAAGAAGCAGTCAAGGCGAAGGGGCTCACAAGGTGGCGAATACCCCATACCAGTATCAGTATCGTTCAGGTTACGGAAGGACCACAGGCGGGAGAGTTTCTTTTCAATCCAGACACCGTCCGACAGGCAAACACTTATTACCAGCGAGTAAAGCACCTTCCCTACCTGACCGAGGGAACCGAGGGATTCTATGAACGCTACATCTCCAACCCAGGCCGATTGTTGACGCCAAAGTGGCTTGCCTGGGTGATGGACCTGCCCGTCTGGACCCAAAGCTTGTATTATGGCCAAACGGTATGGCAGTGGACCGCTCTTGCATTGACCTTTGTCATCCTCGTTACGGTCTTATACGCCCTGTCTCGTTGGAAACGGCGGTTTGGTGAGCCCGATACCGACACCCACCGGACTCTCAACCGCTTGCTCGTGCCGATCGTGGCGCTCCTTGGCCTTTCTCTCGCAAAAGGCTTTCTCCTCGACCAAATCAGTTTCACTGGTCAGGGTCTTGTCATCGTTGTCAAAGGGCTCTTGGTGCCCGCAATGCTTCTCGAAGCCTATGTCGCTTATCTTGTATCAGTACTCGTCGCGGAGCGCATCATTAGCTCGCCCCGAATCGACGCCGCTAGTCTCGACGCCAACATGATCCGATTGGTTGTGCGCAATTTGGGTATCGCTGCCGGCCTTGTGATCGTTTTCGCTGGAGCGGCTGACCTTGGCGTCCCGTTGGTGCCACTGGTTGCGAGCCTTGGTATCGGTGGACTTGCTGTGGCCTTGGCGGCGCGGCCGACGATCGAAAATCTGATCGGCGGGATCATCCTCTATACAGATCGGCCGGTGTGCGTCGGCGATTTCTGCCGTTTCGGCAACTACGACGGTACCGTAGAGCGGATTGGTGTACGCTCGACACAGATCCGGGCGCTGGACCGTACAGTAATTACGGTGCCAAATGCCACCCTTGCCGACATGGAAATTGTCAATTGGGCGCGTTGCGACCAAATGTTGATCCAAACAACAATTGGCCTCCGATACGAGACCTCGCTCGAGCAGCTACGCTACGTTCTAGCCAAGTTGCGAGAGATGTTTGTTGCCCATCCCAAGATTGAAAACGACACAGTGCGTGTTCGTTTTGTGGGCTACGGTTCGTCGTCGCTCGACATCCAGATACGAGTCTATGCCCTAACTCGCGATTGGAGTGAATTCTACGCCATTCAAGAGGATGTCTTCTTGCGCGCCGGTGAGATTGTCGATGAAGCGGGCACCAGCTTCGCGTTCCCGTCGCAGACGATGTATCTGGGTCGTGATGAAGGTCTGGACGCGAAGCAAGGCGAAAAGGCAACTCGGCAGGTGAAAAACTGGCGTA
>CAXMNC010000056.1:0-13073 GCA_964194625.1 Acidiferrobacterales bacterium | reverse complement strand
TTAAAGTAGCCTCAGCGCGACGACAAAGATCGCCGGCAACCACCAAAATGTCGCCTACCACATGGCCGCCGGCTTGTGTATATGTGACCGACGAGATTGATGCGTAGACCGACGAGCGGCTATTGGATGGCGACTAGGGGTGACGTGCAGGGATGCACTAATGCCGCGGGCGCATGGCAAAGGATTGTTCTGACGTGCATGGACGCACTAATGCCGCGTACGCATGGATGCGGAGGAGCGGCCTACAATCCTTTTGCGTTTCCGCCATCTCGGCAATTGCTCCATGCATTGCCCTACCTTCCGACGTCCTTGTCGGTCGCCTGGAGGTCAGATGCCTGTCGGAGAACCTTCTGAGACAAGCGTTGAGCGAGGGTACCGGCTGGGTTTGCCGGCGCCGCGCCAGGGGGAGCGTTTCTTTGGGTACTTGGAGCCGCGCCGTCCTTGGCGCAGCCCCTTACGGGCGCGCTAAGGAAGCGCGCGCCCAATTTTGCTCCCGGCAAAATTGTCTTGTCGCCGATAAGACAAATTTGACCGGATCAAATTTGGACCGCCGAAGGCGACCCGTAGGGCGAGGGCCAGGGAGGGTCCGCGTCAAAGTCACCCGCGTACGGGGAGGGTGATGTGCAGGATGCACAAATGTCGCGGGCGCATGGATGCGCTGGAGCGACCGCCCCGCGTAATACACCGTCGCGTCACCGACTCATTATTAGAAGGGGTCTTGAGGCCCACGCCCCGGGCTCGGCCTCCCCGGGGCCAGCCCACTATATATAGTGTGCACCCGCCGCCACTAATCGGTACTCCCAAGCCTTCCGTCCCTCTCGCTTGACACCCCAAGGGGATGGGTCTAGTCTACTTAAAAACTACCACATCTTGTGTTTCGGGGGTTTTTCCTAACAAAGTCTAGCCAGGGGAGGCATTCGCACCCATGAAGGCGGTTTCGCTCAAAAAAACAGAACTATCGCTTGACGACATCTTGTTGCAGGCGGCCTCACTCGATATTTGGGACAAGAAGTACCGCCTGAAGGAGAAATCCGGCGAACCCTTGGATCAAGACATCGACGGCACCTATCGCCGGGTGGCACTGGCGCTGGCCGAGGTGGAATCCACCCCGGAGAAGCGTGAACACTGGGGCGAGCGATTCCTATGGGCGTTGCAGCATGGGGCGATCCCGGCTGGCCGCATCATTTCCAACGCCGGCGCCCAGGATCACAAGCCAGCCACCAGCACCATCAATTGCACCGTCTCGACCGCCATCCCGGATTCTATGGACGGTATCTTAGGTGCGGTGCACGAGGCCGGGCTCACGCTTAAGGCCGGCTGCGGCATCGGCTACGAGTTCTCTACCCTCCGGCCCAAAGGGGCCTTTGTCAGCGGGGCCGGGGCTTATACCTCCGGCCCCCTTTCTTTTATGGATATCTTCGACGCCATGTGTTTCACGGTGTCGTCGGCCGGCGGCCGCCGGGGGGCACAAATGGGGACGTTCGACATCTCGCATCCGGATGTCCTCAACTTTATTCGCGCCAAACGCGAGGACGGTCGGCTACGCCAATTCAACCTGTCGTGCTTGATCACCGATGAGTTCATACAAGCGGTGGAAGCCGGCGCCCCCTGGGACCTGGTGTTCCCGGCCAACAAACAGACCTACGACGATCCCGACGTCCGCATCGTCTGGCGCCGCTGGCCAACCACCGATGGTTACATCCAAAACAGCCTCGGCGAGGTGGCGTGCAAGGTCTATAAGACCCTACCGGCGCGCCGGCTATGGGACATGATCATGACGTCCACCTATGACTATGCCGAACCGGGATTCATCTTGATCGACCGCATCAACGAGATGAACAACAACTGGTTCTGTGAAAACATCCGTGCCACTAATCCTTGTGGTGAGCAACCACTGCCGCCTTATGGTTCGTGTCTGCTTGGGTCGGTCAATCTCACCAAATTCGTTGAGCACGCGTTTACCGAACAGGCGAGCTTCAACTGGGAGCGCTACCGCGAGGTGGTGTCTGTCTTCACACGCATGCTGGACAACGTGGTCGAGGTCAACGGCCTACCGCTAGAGGCCCAACGACACGAGATTGCCTACAAGCGTCGTCACGGCATGGGCTTCCTTGGCCTCGGTTCCACCCTCACCATGCTGAGAACGAAATATGGCGAGCCCGATTCACTGGCATTCGCAGAACGCGTGTCGCGAGAGATGGCCGAAGTCGGTTGGCAGACCGGGATCGAGCTCGCGGAGGAAAAGGGCCCGGCCCCGATTATGGTGGATATGTTTACCGTCACCGAAGAGATGCTGGCGCGGCGACCGGAAATGGCCAAGGATGGTTACAAGGTCGGTGATGAAGTACCTGGCAAGGTGCTGCTCGCCCGTTACAGCCGTTACATGCAACGACTGGATCCGGCGCTGACCGACCGCATCGCCGAAACCGGCGCGCGATTTACGCACCACACGTCTATTGCGCCCACCGGCACCATCAGCCTATCGCTCGGCAACAACGCCAGTAATGGTATCGAGCCTTCGTTTGCTCACCACTACAGCCGCAACGTCATTCGCGAGGGGCGCAAGACCAAGGAGAAGGTGGAAGTGCTTTCGTTTGAGCTGCTGGCGTATCGAGCACTGGTCAACCCCAAGGCCATGCCGAATGCCGATACACCGGAAGAGCGGTTGCCGGATTATTTTGTCTCCGCCGATGATATCGCCCCGCCCCAGCATGTCGACGTTCAGGCGGCGGCCCAAAAATGGATAGACTCATCGATCTCCAAAACCGCCAATGTACCCACCGATTTCCCATTTGAGGATTTCAAGGACATCTACCTGTACGCCCACAAACAGGGGTTAAAGGGTTGCACCACATTTCGCTTTAACCCACAGGCGTTCCAAGGCGTACTGGTCAAGGACAAGGACCTCGAAAAAACCACCTACCGCTTCCAGTTGGAAGACGGCGAAGTGCTCGAGCTTAAGGGTAACGAGGAGATCGAATACGACGGCGAAACCCATACCGCCGCTAACCTATTTGATGCTTTAAAAGAAGGGTATTACGGCAAGTTTTGACAAGAAAGGGTAGAGAAAAGGAGCACATTATGACCACTAAAATCGACAAGAAAATCACCGGATTCGACGTCAGCAAGGAAGAAGTCAGCGACGTCGTCGAAAGCAACGTCATCCAGATGCACGAGAAGCTCGAGCGGCCAGAGATGCTGCTCGGTAGCACTTACAAGATCAAGACGCCGCTTACCGAACACGCGCTCTACGTCACCATCAATGACATCGTGCTCAATGCCGACACCGAGCATGAGAAACGACGTCCATTTGAGGTGTTCATCAATTCCAAGAGCATGGACCATTTTCAGTGGATCGTCGCCCTGACGAGGATTATTTCGGCCGTTTTCCGTAAGGGCGGTGACGTGACATTTCTGGTCGAAGAACTACACAGCGTGTTCGACCCACGCGGTGGATACCTCAGACGTGGCAAGTACACACCGTCGTTGGTGGCCGAAATCGGAGACGTTATTGAACGTCATTTGAAGATGATTGGCCTGATTTCGACCGACGAAAACGATACTCGCAAACAATACGCATCTGAAAAACTAGCTGAAATACAGGCGCAAAACGACTATACAGAACCTACGCAGGATGACACAGGTGGGTATCCGCCGGAGGCGCGACTGTGCAACAAATGTTTGACCAAGGCGGTGATGAAAATGGATGGTTGCATGACGTGTCTCTACTGCGGTGACTCGAAATGCGGATGATGAATGTTGATGACTCATTGAATTCGAATTTGGATTCACATCGACATGAAAAAAAGTTGCAAAAAAGTTTGCAATCTATGAAAATGGTATTTACATTATGCCTTGACACGTTATGTGAATGTGCTAGACAAGGTTTTAAGGTTGTTTAACACGGTTGTGAAGTAAGCAGCAGAAGAGTTGTCGCAGAACGTCAGCAAGAGATAACGCGAAGCGACCATCAACAACCGGTTCGACGACGCTAGTCAAAGGTATGCGATAATTTTGATTCGATTACGGATCTCAACAAGAATAAGAATAAACAGAAAGCATCGCCACGAAACGGCCGTCGGTAAAGCGTCTAGCCAACCCGTCGGTATGTCCTATTCCACATCAGATTATCAAAAGACAGCCTATGGCTGTCTTTTGTTTTTGCAAAGAGCAGTACCCAAGGGGCAAATTCGCCCCTTTATTTCCCAAGTAAGCCTCTAACCACAACCCAAGAAGGAGTACGTTATGGCTAAGAAGAGAAAAGCCGCGAAGAAGACCGCCAAGAAGGCGAAAAAGCGGAAAAAGGCTACTAAGAAAGCAGCCAAGAGGAAGAAGTAACACGGCTAGCGGGTGGTTCCAGATCATCGCGTGGTCGGCGGCACTGAGTAGGCCGACCACGGTAATGACGGTGAGGAGCCTGGTACCCCGCGACCGTGTAGAAACAAGCCGGCGGTGTGTGTCCGAGAAACACTTTGGGCACTTGCCGCCGGCCTTTATTTTGCCTAGTGGTTTCTTAACCTCCCAATAAAGAGTCGCCTGCGGCGACAATCATTTTAACCGGGGCGCCGGCCCCGTACGCGGGTGACTTTTGTTTCGGCAAAAGTCACCAAAACCATTTTGCCCCGCGGTCTTCGCCCCGCCATCAATGCACGGCGGGGAACCTCGGATTTCGCTGGCCTCAGTGGGTCCGCCGACGGCACCTCCTTGTGCCGACGACGGACGCATGGTATCCCTCCCATGCCCCCTACGGGGCCGCGCTTCGGCTTCACTCATCCTCGGCTCGACCGTAGGGGCAGAAAACTTCTAAGAACTGCTTTTGATTTTGTTGCCCCTTCAAGCAAGCCGAGCGAATCGCGCCGGCGAAGGGTAAGCCCGAAAGGGCGCAAGCAGGGAGGCGGCGCGTTCGACGTCAGGGCAAGGATGCCCTGTCGGAGAACCTTCTGAGACAAGTGGTGAGCGAGGGCACCGGCGAAGCCGGCGCCGCGCCAGGGGGAGCGTTTCTTTGGGTACTTTCTTGTCGCGACAAGAAAGTACCTCGCCCACCCGGGCGACACCGGGTTAGTACACCGTCGGCGGAGCCGACTCAGATCTTCGCCGCACTTGCGATCGATAGGCGTCAATCCGATTGAGCGAATCGATCGTTGAGGGCACGGTGGCGCTCTTCGGTGCCAACATCAACCCACTCCCCCACGTAGTGCTCGCCGGTTACCAAACCCCCAGCCGCTGCCGCTCGCAGTAACGGTGCCAATGGAAATGGACCGGGCTCACAGTCACGAAAGAGCTCGGCCGCGTATACACCGATACCGCTGAAGGTTAGTTTTGGATCGCCATCCGCAGACACGCACCCATCTGTCAATGCAAAGTCCCCATCGACTCGATGAGGTGGATTGCTCACCAATACCAAATGCGCCAGCCCGCTGGGGCGCGCCGGCAGACGCTCGAAAGGAAAATCGGTCCAGATATCGCCGTTGACCACCACGAACGGTTGGCCTCCCAACAAGGTCAAAGCATTGTAGATACCACCACCCGTCTCTAACGCCTGGGGTAACTCGGGCGAATAACGAATCTGCACTCCAAACGCTTGACCGTCGCCCAGTCGGTCCACGATTTGCTCGCCCAGGTGCGCATGGTTGATAACGATATCGTTGAAACCCGCCTTGGCCAGCCGCCTTATAAGATGCACGATCAGTGGCTCACCGCCTATGGTGAGTAATGGCTTCGGGATGCGCTCAGTCAACGGACGCATGCGCACCCCGCGACCGGCGGCCAGAATCATCGCCCTCATTTCACCTCCCCTTCCGCCGCCTTGGCGACCCCGAGATCATGCAACAGTGCGTTGAGCGGTTGTAGATCTGCATGACGCGCGCTCACCTGCATGACGTAACCGAGGGTACGCGGGATGTCAGTTAGGTAACCAGCCTTGCCATCACGGTACTTCAAACGGGCGAATATGCCTATCGCCTTGAGGTGTCGCTGCAACCCCATCCAGTCGAACCATCGTAGGAATTGGCCGTCGTCCTCACCGACTTGTATGCCCGATTGTAACGCCAGCGCATGATACCCCTTGGCCCAATCTTCGACCCGTTCACGTGGCCAGGCGATGTAGCAGTCGCGTAGCAGTGAAACCAAATCGTAGGTAACTGGCCCCAGTACTGCATCCTGAAAATCCAGGATGCCCGGATTGTTGTGCTTGGTGACCAAGAGATTGCGCGAATGGAAATCGCGATGCACCCATACTTGCGGCTGATCTAAGGCCGAGCGCGTGAGCTGGCCGAACACTTGGTACAACTGCGCCTTTTGCTTAGTGGTAAGCGTAATACCGAGATGTCGCCCAAGGTACCACTCCTGAAACAGCGCCATTTCGTCCGCAAGCAAGGTCTCATCGTAATCAGGCAGGAAGGTGCTATCGCTATACACACCCGCCTGCAGAATCAACAGCGCCCCGAGCGCATCGCCATAGAGTCGGTCTACCGTGGTGTCGTCGAGCTGTGACAAATACACCCGTTCGCCCAAATCGGTGATCAACAAGAAACCCTTCTCGGTATTGCTTTCGAATACCTTGGGGACGTTCAGACCGAGCTCATGGAAACGCGTCGCCAGGCGCACATACGGCCCTAGGTCTAACTGTGCCGGCGGCGCATCCATGGCAATGTAGGATTGGTCGCCGGCCCTGACACGAAAATAACGACGGAAGCTCGCATCGGCGGTGGCCGGTTCGAGCTCATACGCCGATGTCGCCAGCACCTTCGCGAGCCATGTTTGCAATGCTTGCAGTCTGTCGTCCAATTTGCCTACTTAGCGCCATCGATGCTTGATGGCGCGCTGATTCTATGCAATTTTACGGCCTACACAATGAACAAAGTACACTTATGCCCCAGCCCCGCTGTTGGGTCTATCTTGCCGTTGTAGCTGTCGTCAGCTCTCAGCCGAGCCTTGCTGATCCGGTTGCGGGTTGCCCTGCCCCCCCGCCGAAACCGTTTTTCGAGGCCACATCTGAAGAGACGGAGGCGCACGCAGATCGTATGGAAACCGATGACGACGAGACAGTTTCATTATATGGGAATGTGGAGCTGCGGCGAGGAGATCAGCGTGTGTTGGCCGACGAAATCATCTACAACAAGCCAAAATCAGAAGTGCAGGCGCGTGGGAATGTAACCCTCGAAAGTTTGGACGGCGATCAATTTAAGACACCCGAACTCTATCTGCGACTCGACTCTAAAACCGGATACGCCGAATCCACAACCTATCGATTGGGTAGCAACGATGCCCGCGGCAGCGCCGAGCGCCTACGCTTTAAGGGCGAGGGACGCATCCAACTCAAGGACGTGCGCTACACCACTTGCCCCAAAAGCCGTGAAGATTGGTACTTGCGCCTAGGTGATTTAAAGATAGACAAGAACCGCAAGGTCGGTAGTGCCCACAACGTAACGATCAGGTTCAAGCGGGTACCGATTTTCTACTGGCCCTATCTTCGCTTCCCTGTTTCTGATGAACGTCTATCAGGGTTTCTCATGCCCGAATTCGGTCGCTCCGATAAGCTCGGCACCGAGCTTTCGGTGCCGTATTACTGGAATATTGCTCCTAACTTCGACACCACGATTACGCCGCGAGTACTGAGCAAACGGGGCCTACAGATCGGCGACGAGTTTCGCTACCTAGGGCGATCGTTGAACGGTCGACTCGATTTCGAGTTTCTCGAAGACGACGATGAAACCGGCGAGGACCGTTGGGCCGGTCATTACCTACACCGCCAAACACTCGGTCAGAGTTGGAGCGCTACCGTCGACTACGCGAAGGTATCCGATGACGACTACCTCGATGACTTCGGTAACAAATTGTCGATCGCCAGCCTCACCCACTTAAGGCAGGAGGCCAACATTGGCTATAATGGCACCGTCTGGGACTTCGGCACGCGGGCCCAGAGCTTCCAGACCATAGACGACACGATAGCTCTCGCCGATCGTCCGTACGATCTACTGCCACAACTATCGCTATCGGCGCGACCCGCAATTACCCCCGGCAGATTGCACCCCGAACTAGACAGCGAGCTCACGAACTTCGAGCGTGACAATAGCCTAACCGGTGGCCGCCTAAACCTGCGACCGGCCGTGAGCCTGCCGTTTCGCAATAGCTACGGGTTCATAACGCCGAAACTAAGTGTCACCCATATCGCCTACGACCTAGACGTCTTAGGCACGACCGACGATAAACCGGATGTCACCGTGCCCACTTTCAGCCTCGACAGCGGGCTCTTCTTCGAGCGCCCGATGCGCATGCGCAACGGTGCTTTCATACATACCCTGGAACCGCGTCTATTCTATTTAAAAATACCTGAGGAAGATCAAGACACGCTGCCTGATTTCGACACCAGCCTGCCCGATTTGACTTTCGCCAATCTATTCCGGGAGAACCGCTTTGTTGGCGGTGACCGAGTCGGTGACACCGATCAAGTCACGCTCGCACTAACCACACGCGTCATCGGCGCTAACGATGGCATCGAACGCCTGCGGGTGAGTCTTGGCCAGATCTTCTTCTTTGAAGACCGCGAGGTCAACCTACCGCCTGGTATAGATACCAGTGACGAATCTGACATCATCTTAGACCTCACGGCGCGGCTGGCCGAGCGCTGGGCCACGCGGGCCTTCCTGCAGCGAGATCAGGAAATTGGCCAGACCCAACGCAGTGAATTGTTCTTCCAGTACCAACCGGCACCGGACAAGATCGTCAATTTCAGTCAGCGGTTCGACAGAGACGAGTTTAAGCAAGTAGACGTGTCTGTACGCTGGCCGCTAAAACCGCGTTGGACGGTACAGGCCGGCACGAGCTATTCGCTCGACGATAACACCAATCTGGACTCGCACGCGGGCCTGCAATACCGCTCGTGTTGCTGGGGGATTCGTTTCTTCGCCAGGCGACGCATCGACAGTAATGACGAGCAAGTGAACAGTATACAATTACAGCTGACGTTGAATGGACTTGGCGAATGGGGCAGCGCACCGGATAACCCACTCGACGAAAGCGTATTTGTGTCGACAGCGGACTTTGGTCGTGACCGCCGTCGTTTCCGATGATTCGTGTTATGCTGTACACATGCTCTCTGCGCTAGCTGCATAGCGCGCGCGTTTGATATGTTGATGAAACCTTCCATTGTGCGAACCTTCTTGTTGACGATCACCTTGTCGCTGTGTGGGCTGGTGGCGCCAGCCCTGGCCGCCATCGTAGATATCGATCGCATTGTCGTGGTGGTCAACGAAGACGTCATTACCGACACCGAATTGAAAGCCCGTATCGAAGAGGTTAGGCAGGAGCTGGCAGCACGAAATATTGACCCACCTGCACTATCAGCCCTCCGAAAACAAGTGGTCGAACGCATGGTCCTGGAGCGAATTCAGTTGCAACTTGCCGACAAAGCCAGAGTGCGAGTTAATGACAAGGATGTGGAACAGGCCATTGCGGTCGTGGCCGAGCGCAACAACAGGACGACCGAGGAACTCTATCGGGCGCTTCGCCGTGACGGCATCGAAATCGAGCGTTATCGCAGTAAGATCCGTAACGATCTAAAAATACAACGACTGCTGCAAAAAGAGGTAAACAACCGCATAACTGTATCGGACGTCGAGATAGAGAATTTCTTTGCCACCCGCGACAAGCATACTCAGGTCGACGACGCCTATCGCGTTTCACAAATATTGATTGCCGTGCCTGACTCGGCCACCCCCGAACAAGTAGAGGCCGCGAAAACCAAGGCCGAGGGTATTCAGCAATCCCTACTGGCGGGTGCTAGTTTCGAACGAGCGGCGATCATCTATTCCGATGGACAAAACGCCTTGCAGGGTGGGCCGCTGGGGTGGAAAAAACCCGGCCAGTTACCGGGCATGTTCCTAGAGTCGCTGTTGACCTTGGAACCGGGCGGCGTCAGCGATGTATTACGAAGCCCAGTTGGGTTTCATATCCTGAAATTGGATGAACGCAAGCTCGGCGTGCAAGCGCAACCCATACTTCAGGTCCACGCGCGTCATATCTTGTTGCAACCAAGCGAGGTCCAATCGATCTCGGAGGTTAAAATAAAATTGGAGCAACTCAGGGAACGGGTGTTAAATGGTGAGGACTTTGCCGAGCTCGCACGCGCCCATTCCGAAGATAAGAGCTCGGCCGCCAAGGGCGGCGACCTCGGTTGGATAAATCCAGGGCAGACGGTGCCCGAGTTTGAAAGAAAAATGAACGAGCTCGAACCAAACGAATTGAGCGAGCCGGTAGAGACGCCTTTCGGTTCGCATTTGATACAGGTACTTGCTAAGCGCATGTATGACGTCAGTGAAGAGCGTAGTCGTGCCGCCGCTCGCCAGCAAATCCATTCCCGTAAGGCCGACGCCCTCTATGAACAATGGTTGCGCCAAATGCGGGGCGAGGCCTACGTGAGCTATCGGCTTGAGGACAAGTAGGCGCACAGCTAGCGGAAACTGATTTTGGCCGCGCGCGCCAGACATCAGTGATGCAATGTGTTGATGCGCCCGACTCGTAACTAGCCATGATGAATAATATCCCCGTTCTGGCATTGACCACCGGCGAACCCGCCGGTATCGGCCCCGACCTTTGTGTGATGCTTTGGCAACAACCCCCTGATTGTTGTGTCGTACTCATTGCCGACCCCGAAGTCCTCGAACAGCGCGCCGCCATGATGGGATTACGGTTCACAGCGCCGCCATGGCAGGGGCGCGCATCTGCGACCCCCGGCATCACCATACTACCTATCAATACCGCTAGACCGGTACACGCCGGTCGCCTCGACGAGGCCAATGTGCCTTACGTCATCAATATGCTCGAGACCGGGATAGACGGTTGCCTAGATAAGGAATTCGACGCCTTAGTGACGGCGCCGTTACATAAAGCGGTGATCAACGACGCGGGTGTTTTCTTCAGCGGTCATACCGAGTTTCTTGCCGCGCGCACCGGTGGCGCCCAGGCGGTCATGATGTTAATGGACGACGACCTGCGCGTCGCCCTAGCCACCACCCATCTGCCGCTGGCCGAAGTCAGCCAACACATCACCCGAAGCCGGATCACCGGCGTGCTGCGGGTGCTACATCACGAATTGAAAGACAAATTCTCTATCAACAACCCGCGTATTCTAGTGTGCGGCCTTAATCCACACGCCGGCGAGTCGGGACACCTCGGCCGCGAGGAGATAGAGGTGATCGCACCCGCGATCGAAGAACTCAGGCACGAGGGTCTAGCGCTACGCGGACCGGTGCCGGCTGATACGGCGTTCACACCGACCCAGCTCGCGAATGCGGATGTGGTGCTGGCCATGTATCACGACCAAGGGTTGCCGGTTCTCAAACATCGTGGTTTCGGTCGCGCCGTCAACGTCACCTTAGGCCTACCGTTTGTGCGTACGTCCGTCGACCACGGTACTGCTCTCGATCTCGCCGGTACTGGCCAGGCCGATCCGGCCAGTCTGCGGGCGGCGATCGATGCGGCGGTCTCGCTTGTGTCGACATGACTACGGCCCCCGTCCGTAAACGCTTTGGCCAGCACTTTTTACACGACGCCGGTGTGTTGGATCGCATCATCCGAGCATTCGCGCCACAACCAAGCGACCATGTGGTCGAGATCGGTCCCGGCCGTGGTGTACTTACACGTGTGCTGGCATCACATGTAACGCGTCTGCACGCGCTCGAGATCGATCGTGACTTGGCAGCCGAACTCGATACCGACCCTCTACTTGCTAAGAATGTCACGGTGTACAACGCCGACGCGCTATCATTTGACTATTGCGCGTTGGTAGATCGAGATCGCAAGCTTCGGGTAATCGGCAACCTTCCCTATAATATTTCTACTCCGCTGTTGTTCCATCTGCTTAAGCAAATAAACTGTCTCGAGGACATGTGCTTCATGTTGCAACGTGAGGTGGTTGATCGCCTATGTGCACAGCCGAACAGCAAAGCCTACGGCCGCTTGGGGGTTATGGTGCAATGGCGCTGTAGGGTAGAAAAACTCTTCACCGTGAAACCGGGGGCGTTCAGACCACCACCAAAGGTGGACTCTGCCGTTATACGTTTGCGTCCGCATGCTCAACCACCGATAACCGTTAACACCAAAGCTGTGTTCGCCGGTATCGTACAGGCGGCCTTTGTGCAACGACGCAAGACCCTGCGCAACGCCTTAAAGGACTTTCTTAACGATCAGCAAATACGTGCACTCGATATTGACCCTACGCGCCGTGGAGAAACATTAACGTTAGAAGAGTTTGCAGCCCTCAGCAACGCAGTAGAACGGCAATGAGGAACAAAGGTATATCGCCAGCATGCTGCTTCATAGGGAGTTTGTCACCGTAGCTAAAACCAAGGGCGATAAGCCCGCCTTTCTAGATCGCTCGACGGGCCGGCGAGTGAGCTACGCGCGGGCGTTGCTGGGTTCACTCCTGCTGGCGCGCAGATTCAGTCAATACGAAGACGGCTATATCGGGATCATGATTCCCAACTCTGCTGGCTGCGCCCTATCGATTCTGGCCACACTGATGGCAGGCCGGGTGCCGGTGATGATCAACTACTCGACCGGCGCCGAACAGAACGCGCGTTTTGCGCAACGCAAGTGTGACTTTAAGACCATTATCACCTCACGCACCCTGCTGGAAAAAATCGGTTGCGGCCTTGTCGATGGCATGGTGTGTATCGAAGACATCATGCAACAAGTTACCGGGTTAGAAAAACTGCGCGCGTTGTTCAAATCTAAACTGCCGACGCGATCCATACTCAAGCACATTCATCACGGCGATTCCGATGACACCGTAGTCATCCTCTTCACCAGCGGCAGTGAGCGCGAGCCCAAGGTGGTAGAACTGAGCCATCGCAACATTGGCTCGAACGTCGACGCGGCCAGAGAAGTGTTCGCGTTCCATGACACCGATATCTTGCTAGCGATCATGCCTTTGTTTCATGTGTTCGGACAAACGGCCAATCTGTGGCTGCCGCTCTGTCTGGGCTTGACGATCATCACCTATGCCAACCCGCTGAAGTTCAAGACCGTCAGCCGTATTATTCGTGAAGATAAACCGACGATTCTGATCGCCA
>CAXMNC010000055.1:0-10721 GCA_964194625.1 Acidiferrobacterales bacterium | reverse complement strand
TCTGCACGACCCTGACGGCTCTCTTCGGTTTCCTCATACAGCAACGAGGCTTGTGACGCGGGCCCACGGCGACTTGCTAGTCCACACACGATTACCACGCACAGATTGTGTCCGCGACGAATCGATAGTTCATCTCCGATGCACAATACTTTCCCGGGCTTTACACGCTGTCTATTTACGTGGACCTTTCCACCCATAATGGCCTCGGCTGCGAGTGGTCGTGTCTTAAAGAAACGCGTGGCCCAAAGCCATTTATCGAGGCGCACCTTATCCGTCTTATGGGTCTCGTTCATTGCAGGATGCGCGATAAGTGCAGAAGACGAAGAATAGAACCTATTATACGAGAACGAATAATAATCATTAATGTACACTGGATGGAGTCACCGGAATGATGTCGGTGGCGAATAGCTGTTTGGCATCGACAGTGTCAAAGGTGTAATGTTGATTGCAGAATTCACAGTCCACGCTTACGAAGCCTTTCTCATCTAGGATGGACTCGACGTCATCCGGACCGAGCATACGCAGGGCGCCCACGACGCGGTCTCGTGAGCAAGAGCATCTAAACCCGACCGGTGTGCTGTCGAATACACGAATGTCTTCCTCGTGATATAACCGATGGATGATATCTTGGGCAGATAGCGTCAGCAGTTCCTTAGAAGTTATTGTGCTGCCTAGACAAACGGCGCGTTTCCATGCTTCCTCATCGGTGCCCTGGTCTAACGGCAGATGTTGTAACAGCATACCCGCTGCACAAGTATTTCCAGCTGTGGTCCAAAGCCGTGTCTCCAACTGCTCCGAGTGGTGAAAGTAGTTTTCTAACGCCTCCGAGATTGTTTGGCCGGATAGTTCGACCATGCTTTGATAACGTTCACGGCCAGTGGTTGGATCGAGGGTAATGGCGAGGCGCGCGCCCTCAGCTATTACAGACAATGGGCCCGTTGGTATGTCATTCGACCACTGTGCCATAGCCCGCATGATTTGATTGTTCGTACATTCAACAACTAATAAGTTTAATGGTCCTCGTCCTTGGATTTGCATAATGAGCCGACCGGCGAACTTCAATGTTGCCGACATGAGTGCGGCCGCCACCATTGACTCACCGAGAATCGTCCGAAGGGCAGGAGGGTAGTCACGGCGTTCCAGTACTGCCCGCCAGGTTGCGTCGAGATGAACGATTTCACCTCGGATTCCAGCGTGTTCAAAAAGAAACCGCCTCAAACTATCTCCTATCTTTACTTTCCAGCTATACACCGTTCTAATCCAGACCTTGTAAAAAGAAGTTTTATGTATTTTGAGTCTACCGGATGCCAGACTTTTCGCTCAACCGGAACATCTAATCACAGCGGTGGCGCATTAGCGGCACCCACCTTCATTACTTATTATAGTGCCAAGCGAGCAACGGCGTTTACATGAGCGCGAACAGCAAAGATTCGGCACCCGGATTGAGAAGGTTACAGTGCCAATTTCAGCGACATGTGCTGGCTGGTAGCAATGAAATAGTCACACATATTGCTGGCACTGAGAAGACTAGTAGCGAGACACGCCTAGCGATCTACGTTGAAGGCTACCGAACCCGCCTGACGGAGGGTTTGGCCGCAGACTTTCCTGCGTTGCATACCTTGCTCGGTGAGCAAGGATTCGAGGCGTTGGTACATGCCTACATCGATGTGCACCCGTCCGAACATTTCTCAATGCGTTATCTGGGTAGTCACTTAAGTGAGTTCCTCGCGCGGACAAGTCCCCATGTTGATATGCCAGTCTTGAGTGAGATGGCTGCGTTCGAATGGCGGTTGCGTAGCGCCTTCGATGCCACCGACGCCGACGTCCGTTCGGTAAGCGATATTGAAGCCATAGAGCCGTCAAGGTGGGGTCATATGCGATTCGGTTTTCATCCTAGCGTCAACCGACTGGACTTAAGCTGGAATGTGCCGGCAATTTGGAATGCAGTCGAAGAGAATGAAGAACTACCGAAACCCGACGCCAACGATATGCCGATACCTTGGCTCATATGGCGACAAGATCTCAAGACTTACTTTCGTTCCCTTATGATCGATGAAGCCGGTTCGATAGACGCTTTGATAGCGGGGCGATCTTTGTCCCAGGTTTGTGAGCAACTTTGTGAATGGATAGAACCCGAGACCGTGGCCGCCCACGCGGCGCGCTTAGTGAAACGATGGATGAGCGACGGTTTGATCGAGCGTGTTTCTATTCGTAAATGACTTGCCGCGTTTGATGGACTAGTCGTTTGCCCCTAACGCACGATCAAGATTAAATGCGGCGCTGATCAAGGCAAGATGGGTGAAGGCCTGCGGAAAATTTCCAAGGGCTTCACCGCTGCGACCGGTTTCCTCCGCGTATAGCCCTAAATGATTCGCATACCCCAACATTTCTTCAAAAGTGATGCGAGCCTTTTCCAACAGCCGTCGGTCTCTTCGGCTGGCTCGGGTTAGTGCTTCAACGAACCAAAACGTGCACATATTGAAACTACCTTCATCGCCGCTTAATCCATCCGCAGTTTCGTCGACGTTGTATCGATACACCAGGCTATTCGCAACCAAACCACCTCGGGCCGGCGACTGCATAATTGCATCGAGCATGCGTAGCGTTCTTGGGTCAGTCGGCGAGAGAAAGAAGACCAATGGCATCATTAGATTTGCCGCATCGAGCGCGTTACTTCCGTAGTGTTGAACAAAGGCATTACGTTTTTGGTTCCAACCTTTACTCATCACTTGTTCGTATATTTCATCGCGTACTTTGGTCCAGCGATCACGATCGGCCGGGAACGAACGTTTGTCTGCCAAGCGTAGGGCACGATCCACCGCGACCCAACACATGAGTTTCGAATAAACGAAATGTTGCCGCCCACCACGCACTTCCCAGATGCCTTCGTCCTTGCGGTGCCAATTGTCACAAACCCAGTTGACAAGCCGGCGCAGGTGTCGCCAGAGGTCGTATGAAATCGGTGATCCGTACTTGTTATACAAGTACACCGAATCCATGAGTTCACCGGAGATGTCTAATTGAAGTTGGTCGTAGGCCCCATTGCCAATGCGTACAGGACGAGAACCCCGATATCCCTCTAGATGACCGAGGATTTCCTCGGTGAGTTTGTGGCGCCCATCGATGCCGTACATGATCTGTAGCGAGCCATCTGGTTCGAGCTCGTGACAGCGAGCTTCCAGCCAATTCATAAACTCTGCTGCTGCTTCGCTAAAACCGATGCGCATCAAGCCGTACACTGTGAAGGCCGCATCCCGAATCCAGGTATAGCGATAATCCCAATTTCTCTCGCCACCCAGTGTTTCGGGTAAACTAGTTGTGGGCGAAGCAATGATCGCGCCAGTGGGTTGATAGGTAAGCAATTTCAGCACTAACGCTGAACGATGAACCATCTCTCGCCAGCGGCCACGGTAGCTACATTGGGCCAGCCAATGGCGCCAGTAATCGATGGTTTTGTTAACAAGCTCATCGGCCTTTGGGGCCGCTAGCAGAACGCGGCAACCGGAGTCTCGCTCTACTTTACCGAACACGAAGAGCTGTGTTTCACCCTCTCGAAGTGTAAATTCGGCCGAAACACCGTTATCACACTGCTTAAGTTGTTGGCTGGTGCCAAGCCCGAGCGATAATTCAGCAGAATGGAAACAAACGCCGGTGTCTTCCAGCTCGGTTACGTGCATATCGCGTGCATAGTTAAAGGCGGGGCAGCACTCCATGCGAAATGGCATGGAACCACGTACGACGTGCACACGACGAATAAGTTGGTGTCTACTTTGATCGTCGGCAGAAAGTCCCACTGGCATGTAATCCATGATTTCCCCGACGCCATCAGGGGCGAGAAATCGCGTAACCAGCACGTTAGTTTCTGGCCAATAGAATTGTTTATAAGTAATCCCCTCGCACGTCGGTGTGATTCTAAACCGTCCACCTTTCTTATCATCGAGGATTGCGGCAAATACACTCGGGGAATCAAATCTCGGAAAACAGAACCAGTCGATGGAGCCATTCATTCCGACGAGGGCAACGGTATGCATATCACCGACGATCCCGTAGTTCTCTATTGGTTGATACGGCATGGTAGTAGTCCTTTCATACTAACTGGGCTGGTGGTTTGCTGACGCAATCGCAATCGATTTATTCTAACATCGGCCATCGAGTGGGCAAGGATACTCAGTGACTAAGCAGCGTATCTTTGGCTTGATTGAGCTTGGCGGCCAGGTAGGTTGAGCCGCCTCGGTCCGGGTGCAATTTCTGCATGAGTCGACGATGCGCTTCTACCACCTCTTTTTCGCTCGCCCTGGCTGCCAACCCAAGCACCTCGTAGGCCTCCTCTGGTGTCATCGCCGAACTTTCTGGCGAGCGCTCGTTTCCTGATTCATGACGCCATTGATCTCCATGGGTTCGATCCAGGTAGGTTTCCAGTATGGCCGCGGACTGCGCGTCTTGTGTTCGACACTCATTTAGCAGTTCGAGCAGATCATTCACATTCATATCGGAGAGCTGTTGACCTTTGAAGCGCCCCTCGAGTACTTCACCGTTCATTACACCACTGTCGTGATCTAAGGACATACGCACGTATCGAGTCTCGACGTCTGACGTCTGACCGGCGCTGGGACTGCGCGCAGATCCCATCGTTTGTTTTAATGCAAAAAGACGTTGCAGAAGAGGCACTAGACCCAGCAGTGAGGTCAACCGGTAGGCGACTGCGATCAGCGAGCCAATGAGCGCGAACAACCAGTGCAAACGCCCAATTGCCGCCAGGTAAATCAATATACCGATACCGACACCGATCGCTAGCCGCTTCAGCAGCCGGACCACTTGCTTTGGGGGTGTTTTAACGAACCACCGCAGCGCCGATATGATAATGATCACGATAAGCAGGGCGATGGCAAGACGGAAGTACAAGCGACTATCCTTTCTTTATTTGGTGTGTGAGCAGACGGGCCACGCCGCCCTTTCGTTTGCCGAAATCCTCCAGCGCATGCCGGCCGCCAGCGACGTATACGGCCACCGCACTAAGCAGATCACGCAATTGCTGTGCGCTATTGCTGTCGAAGTGACAGTAAGCGCCACCACTCAGTCGGGCAATCTGCTTGAAAGCGCGTTCGGCGATGGCATCGTGCCCTTCGTGGAACAAGAAGGCCGGTAAAGCCAAGACACCTAACTCGCCAGCTAGCTGACAGAGGCCATCTACGTCTTCCTCCACGCAGTCGCCGACAAACACCAAAGCATTGACCTTTTTCTTCTTGGTTTCGGTAATCGTGTGACGGAGAATCCTCTCGATTTGGGTTTGACCGCCGAGACAAGAAACCGATGTCATCCTCTTTAGGAGGGCGGCAGACTCAATAAGCCAAGGGCTGGCATTGAATTCGGCAAAACCGCGGTAATAGCACAGCTGGACCTCAAGGCCGCCAAGGTTGGCGGTTTCTTGAAACATCTGCCCTTGGATATGACAAGCAGTGTCCCAGGTAGGTTCTCGGCTGGCGGTCGCATCCATAGCAAAGATCAACCGGCCGCGGCCTGCGCCAGATTTGGCGATAGGTGTGGCAGCGACCTTGCGCAAGAACGCGTCGACTTCTGCAGTCGAGGATTTTTTCGGCAGTTTGTTTTGACCGTCATCGCTCATGGATCAGGACTCGGGGTAATGTCCAACGCAAAAGTGTATCGCAAAAGAGGGAATAGCGCGGCGTATGAGTCAGGCTAATGGAAATCTCGGGAATGGGTGGTGAGTTGACCCAACAAAGTACTGTGATCTTGCAGCTGTTTGGCGATTATGTGTAGCACTTCGCCTTCCCGTTGTATCTCGCCGATGACCCCAAGTAGACGCGCTTCCAATACCTCCCGCCTTTGCCTTTCCGCCAGGTTGCCCCATACGACAACGTTAAAGTGACCGGTTTCATCCTCGAGGGTAAGAAAGATAACCCCGGTTGCGGTGCCGGGCCGCTGTCGGGTGATGACCAATCCTGCGGTATGGACAGCATGGCCATGTGGCAGGGCCTTAAGTTCAGTTGCTGTGAGTACCTGCAATCGATTGAGCCGACTACGTAATAGGCCCAGCGGATGTTGCCCCAGAGTAAAGCCGAGGTGCTTGTAATCGGCAACCGTGTTATCGGTGACGGTGGGTTGCCGAAGCATTGGTAGGCCTTCAGGAATCGAAGCATCCGGTAGTGTTGGCAAGGGATCTTCGATACCTAATATTTGCCAGTAGGCTTGACGACGATTGCCAGCAAGGGTGACCAGTGCCCCTGCCGCGGCGAGCACATCCAGGTCGCGACGGGAGAGCTTGGTCCGACGAGCTAGATCTTCGATATTGGCAAAAGATTTGTGCGCCCTTGCTGCTACGAGTCTGTCGGCGCCCGCCCGAGAGAATCCTTTCACCATACGTAGACCCAAACGGAGCACCCCGCCCCCCGCCTTCTGTCTTCTGTCTTCAGTCCTCTGAATCGTGCAGTCCCAGCTGCTTGCACACACATCTACTGCTCGTATCTGGACCCCGTGACGGCGTGCATCTTGTATGAGTTGTGCCGGTGCGTAGAAGCCCATAGGCTGACTATTCAATAGTGCGCAGGTAAAGGCAGCCGGCTCGTAACATTTCAGCCAGGCAGAGACATACACTAAGAGTGCAAAGCTTGCGGCATGCGATTCAGGGAAACCGTATTCACCAAAACCTTGGATTTGCTGAAAGATTCTTTGCGCAAAATCTTCCGAATAGCCACGTTCGCACATGCCCTCGACCAGGCGCTTCTCAAAGGGCTCGAGGCCACCCTTGCGGCGCCAGGCCGCCATAGCGCGGCGCAGCCGGTCGGCTTCACCGGCGGAGAAACCAGCGGCCACCATGGCGAGCTTGATCACTTGTTCCTGAAAGATGGGCACGCCCAAGGTGCGCCCGAGCACTTTGCGTACGGCTGGGCTCGGATACGTGACCGGCTCTCGACCCTGGCGACGACGTAAATAGGGGTGCACCATATTTCCTTGGATGGGACCGGGCCGTACGATAGCGACTTCAATGACCAGATCGTAGAAAGTTTTGGGCCTGAGGCGTGGGAGCATGCTCATCTGCGCGCGTGATTCGATTTGAAACACACCAATAGTGTCGGCGTGTTGGATCATTTCATATACGACCGGATCTTCGGCGGGGATAGTGCTTAAGGTGAATTCTGCGTCACGAAAATCTTTGACTAAATCAAATGCGCGATGGATTGCGCTCAGCATACCAAGTCCCAACACATCGATTTTTAGCAAGCCCAGGGCATCAAGATCGTCTTTGTCCCACTGGATAACGGTGCGTTCCGGCATGGCGGCATTCTCGATCGGCACCAATCGAGATAGCACGTCTTGGGAAATCACGAAACCACCCACGTGCTGGGAGAGATGGCGCGGAAAACCTACAAGGGTATTGACCAAGCCAACCAGGTGCCCGATAACCGGATTAGCCGGATCGAAGCCTGCTTCCCGCAGACGCTCGGAAATGACTCGTCGTCCATCCCACCAGACTAGGGATTTGGCTAACCGGTCGACCTGGGAAAGCGATAACCCCAGGGCCTTACCGACATCGCGTACTGCGCTCCGCGGGCGATAAGTGATGACGGTGGCGGCCAGGGCCGCGCGATTGCGGCCATACTTACTATATATATGTTGGATGACTTCTTCGCGGCGCTCGTGTTCGAAGTCGACGTCAATATCCGGCGGCTCGTTGCGCTCCTTGGAGATAAAGCGCTCAAACAATAGCTCCATGCGCGCAGGGTCCACCTCGGTGATACCTAGACAATAACAAACGGTGGAATTGGCGGCCGAACCGCGACCCTGGCACAGGATGCCGCGACTCTTGGCAAACCGGACGATCTCGTGGACAGTGAGAAAGTACGGCTCGTAGCCAAGCTCCGCGATCAACCGTAGCTCATGCTCTATCTGTTGTCGTACCTTTTTTGTTGCACCTTGTGGCCAGCGCTCTTGCATGCCGGCTTCAGTAAGTTTGCGCAAATGGCCCGTTGGTGTTTCCTCTGCAGGCACCAACTCTCGCGGATATTCGTAACGCAGCTCATCTAGGGAAAATCGACAACGTTCGGCGATACGCACGGTTTCGGTAAGCAACTCGGTAGGATAAATACGGGCCAGTTCACCACGCCGTCTGAGGTGTCGTTCGCCGTTGGGGTAAAGACGATGGCCCGCTTTGCTCACGGTTGTCCTTAGGCGAATGGCAGTCAACGTGTCTTGTGAGGCACGGCGCGAACGCATATGCATGTGCACATCGCCGGCGGCAGTGAGTGGTATGCCCGTATCTTTACTAAGTTGTTGGAGTTGTTTTAGTCGGGCGTTGTCATCGGGGCCACGCAGGAGTTCCACCGCAAGCCAAGCCCGACCGGGAAATGTATGTCGGAGCCACCGAACTGCTTCCGCGTCGGGTTGCAGGTCTGGGATGAGTAGCGTAAAGCACTCCGGTACGCCGCTCGCCAAGTCGGCACGCGTTAAATGATAAGTCCCTTTATCAGCCGCTCGCCGGGATCGGGTGATGAGTTCTGAAAGATTGCCGTAGCCTTGTCGATTGGTGGCCAACAACACGAGAC
Organism: Acidiferrobacterales bacterium; assembly: GCA_964194625.1. Taxonomy (GTDB): domain Bacteria; phylum Pseudomonadota; class Gammaproteobacteria; order Acidiferrobacterales; family SPGG2; genus SPGG2. Next base: position 2,160 of record CAXMNC010000055.1, on the reverse strand, counting down.
GCGGACCGTCGGCGAGCGAGAATTCGGCGCCGATGATCAGGTGCAAACTATGATCGCGTGCCGCGATATGGGCACGCACCACACCCGCTAATGAACACTCGTCGGTGATGGCCAAGGCCTGATAACCCAACTTGCATGCGCGAGTTACCAGTTCCTCGGGATGTGAAGCGCCGCGTAGGAAGGTGAAGTTCGAAATCGCATGCAGCTCGGCGTAATCGGGGCTCTTTGTCATATACTGTATATTTATACAGTATCCTAAATCGACGCAAGAGTTGCTGTTAACTTGTTGACTTAACAGAGTTTTGGCAATTGTTCGGTGTGGCTCGACTCAATATGTTGCTGACCTCCACGGACGGAGGAAATGCAATAGGATTGTCGGGAACAATCCTTGCCAAATGCCCGATATTGGAGATAGACGGCAATCCTGCCATATATCTCCGGCACTGATCGTCGGTGGGTTGAGCTATCCGCTGGATTGTTAAAGGGTTTCCCCCAAAGACGTTGCTGCCTCGCGGAGATATACTGCAATTGAGACGTTCATTTATCGTTAGCTCGATTTGAAAACGATGAAAACCGAAGATGAGATTGCTCAAGCTATTGAGCAGTTGTCTCACGCGAAATCGCCAAAGCGACGTGGTGCCGCGAAAACGCTTCGCCGGAACGCGGTGAAGACGGCAGGACAGGCCCTTCTCGACGCCCTGCAAAAAGAAGTTCGTGATCCCAGAACCTGGGAAACGCAGTACCAAATGGTCATGGCGATCGGCGAGTCGGGTTACACGGACGCTCTACCGTTCCTTTGCGAACTTGCGAGTGGCTGTGACGACGAGTCCATGGTGGGAGTGGGCCTAGGTGATGGATTGTCCGTCTGTCCATGAAAGACCCAAGCGACGCCTCTCCGGTCCTGGATCTGATCCGTAGCTCCGAAAGCTCTAGCGTCGTCGATGGCGCGTTTCGGGCAATGGCGATGCTTCGACTCGTTCCAGACGATGAGTCGGTCAACGAGATTCTCTGCTACGTAGAGCGGCTGCCTGTGGACGATGGAATGCATTTCTGGGTGGCAGCCGCATCAGCTGGATGGCACACGCCGGAAGTCAACTCGTTCTTAGCCACATGCGAGAACTCCGGCCGAGAAGATCTGATGGAAGCTGCGTCTCTGTCTCGTGACCGAAAATACAAGAAATGGCGCCCGCTATAATGTGGCGGCGGGCTAACAAGCGCATGCAGACGGACCGGCCTCCGGCCGGCCGCTGATGCGCAGCACATTGGGCCGCATCTGAGACAGAAACGAGTATGCCGGTTACCCCATTTCACTTTGGGCCTGCCGCAGCGATAAAGGCGGTGACACCGCGATACTTCAGTTTTGTGGCATTCGGGCTCACGCAGGTGGTCATAGATACGGAGCCACTTTTTTACATGGCCCAAGGGTCGTGGCCGATTCATCGTTTCTTCCACACGTACCTGGGTGCGACGGCAGTCGCTTTGCTTGTTGCGTTTGTTGGCAAGCCGTTATGTGAATGGATACTTCGTCTGTGGAATCGGCGCCTCAGCACATCCCAGCGAGCCTGGCTAGGCGTTAATCCAAGGATCTCTTTCTCCGCCGCGCTAACAGGAGCACTTTTCGGAGGTTACAGCCACGTGCTGCTCGATAGCATCATGCATTCAGACATACGGCCGTTCGCACCGTTTTCGAACAACAACGGCCTCCTATACGTGATCTCGATTGACTACCTGCACATACTGACCGCCATCTTCGGTATTTTCGGTGGAACAATGCTACTAGTACTATTGGTAAGGAGAAAACGCGTAGCCGAGAAAGCCGGCTAGTGGACTTAGGTTTACGTTGGAAGTGCAACATCTGCCTAACAAGGCGCTGTAGCCGACGGTGAACCTCCCATGAAAAAGTAGACACCTTCGACTAACAAGTTGGAGATTTCGATGCCCAAGATAAAAGGACCAAGGAAAGTTGCGCGCTACACGGATGAATTCAAAGTAAAAGCGGTGAGGCTGACGTATATTGAAGGTACGGAAGTGCAAGAAATCGCTCACGCCCTCGACATTCACCCGTTTATGCTGTCACGTTGGCGGAAAGAATATCGGGAGGGTAAGTTTGTGGCCGACCGTCGAGTGAAGAGAGTCGTGGATGATGAGGTCGTCTCCGAG
>CAXMNC010000054.1:0-29028 GCA_964194625.1 Acidiferrobacterales bacterium | reverse complement strand
GAGGGCGGGCGCACCGTGGGCGCCGGTGTGGTGTCGAAGATTATCGAATAATGCGAGTGGGAAGTGCGAAGTAGCAAATGGCAAGGAAAGGCTAACTGAGTGGTTCCCAAAAGGTGTATTACTTGTTACTTGAAACTTGTTTAAATACTAATGGCTGGTCAGAAAATCAGAATTCGCTTGAAGGCCTTCGATCATCGCTTGATTGATCGATCCGCGGCGGAGATTGTCGATACGGCAAAGCGCACCGGTGCGTTGGTGAAAGGACCGATTCCTCTGCCGACGAAGATGGAGCGTTTCACGCTTTTGCGTTCGCCGCATACGGATAAGAAGTCACGCGACCAGTTCGAGATCCGCACGCACAAACGGATCATGGACATCATGGATCCCACCGATAAAACGATCGATGCACTGATGAAGCTGGACCTGGCGGCGGGCGTTGATGTCGAAATAAAGTTGGGTTAACAACCGGCTGGCACCTCCATCAGAAAAGTCGCCGGAACTGACAACAGATCACGAGTCACTGTGCACGAGAGATAGGTATTGGCATGCCGATAGGGGTCATTGGTCGAAAGATGGGTATGACGCGCCTCTTCGCGGAGGACGGGACCGCCGTTGCGGTGACCGTGCTAGAGGTTGGCGCCAATCGCGTGACGCAAGTGAAGGAAGATAGCCGTGACGGCTACCGGGCGATACAAGTCACCACTGGTAACCGGCGTCGCCGCCTGAACAAAGCGACGGCTGGTCACTTCGCCAAGGCGGGCGTAGAGCCTGGGCGTGGGCTGTGGGAATTTCGCCTCGCTCCGGGCGAAGGCGAAGACCTTAAGCCTGGCGCAGAAATCAAGGTAGATACATTTAGCGTAGGTCAAAAAGTGGACGTACAGGGAACCTCGGTCGGCAAGGGTTTTGCGGGTGTCATGAAACGCCATGGCTTCCGCGGTGGGCGCGCGACTCATGGCAACTCGCTTGCGCATCGTAAAGCAGGCTCCATTGGCCAACGGACAACTCCGGGCCGGGTTTTTCCTGGCAGGAAAATGGCGGGGCATATGGGCAATGTGAGGCGCACACAGCAGACGCTGGAGGTTGTCAGTGTCGATCCGGAGCGCAACTTGCTGCTGGTGAAGGGCGCTGTCCCGGGAGCCACCGGTGGGGATGTTGTTATTCTTCCTGCTGTTAAGGCGAAGGACGCCGGTTGAGGGGCACCGCGATGAAACTCAGTGTGGTCAGTAGCCTTGAGGGAACCGGCTCGAAGTTGCAGATACAGGTGTCGGATGCGGTTTTTGCGGCACAGTTCAACGAACCGCTGGTACACCAAGTTGTCGTTGCCTATCAGGCCCACGCTCGGCAGGGGACGCGCGCACAGAAGACTCGCGCGGCGGTTCGTGGTGGCGGAGCGAAGCCATGGCGCCAGAAGGGCACAGGACACGCGCGAGCGGGTACGATTCGCAGCCCCATATGGCGCGGTGGCGGGAGAGTGTTTGCGGCCGCAACCCGTGATTTTTCACAGAAGGTCAACCGCAAGATGCATCGTGGGGCGCTGCGCTCGATTTTGTCGGAATTGGTGCGCCAAAACCGGCTCTTGATGGTTGACGAGATCGGGCTCAATGAGCCTAAGACCAAGCTGCTGGTGGAGAAATTGAACAAGTTGGGTACCGCTGATGCGTTGATTGTTACGGAGAGCGTTGACGACAAGCTGTTGCTGTCGGTCCGTAACCTGCCGAAGGTGAATGTGTGTGATGTGAGTCACGCAGACCCTGTAAGCCTGCTTCGGCACGAGAAAGTGATTATGACGGTGGGTGCAGTGAAGCAGTTCGAGGAACGGCTGGCATGAACGAGGAACTGCTATATCAGGTTCTCTTGGCGCCGTACATGTCTGAAAAAAGCACGCGGCTGGCGGACAAGCACAAGCAGTTTACTTTCGAGGTGCGCCGCGACGCCAACAAGAAGATCATCAAGCAAGCCGTGGAAAAGATGTTCGATGTGAAAGTTGAAAGCGTGACCGTATTGAACAACACGGGAAAAAAGAAAACATATGGCCGGCGATTGGGCAAACGCGCAGATACGAAGAAGGCTTATGTGCGCTTGAAGCCCGGGTTCGACATCGACTTTCTTGGCGTTTCTTGATTGAGCGAAATGGTACGATGGCCGTAATCAAAGTCAGACCAACGTCTCCTGGCCGCCGCAGTATGATCAAGGTGGTTAGTGCGGAGCTGCACAGGGGCGAACCGTATGCGCCTTTGCTCGAAAAGAAGACCAAGACCCATGGGCGCAACAACCACGGGCGTATTACCGTACGCCACCGCGGCGGTGCACATAAACGGCATTATCGCGTGATTGATTTTCGTCGGAGAAATGACGGTATTATAGGAAAGGTGGAACGGCTCGAATACGATCCAAATCGCAGCGCCAATATCGCCCTTGTCCTGTATTCCAATGGCGAGCGACGCTACATTATCGCGCCCAAAGATGTATGCCCGGGAGCCGAGATAGTGTCCGGAGTCGATGCCCCAATCAAGCCAGGGAACGCTCTACCTTTGCGTAACATCCCATTGGGAAGCTTGATTCATTGCGTGGAGCTGAAACCGGGCAAAGGGGCCCAGCTGGGACGCAGCGCCGGCGCAGCCATCCAGCTCATCGCGCGTGAAGGTAACTATGGGCAACTGCGCTTGCGGTCTGGAGAAATACGCAAGGTTCATGTAGATTGCCGGGCCACTATAGGCGAGGTCGGAAACGCCGAGCATTCCCTGCGCAAGCTGGGCAAAGCCGGTGCCAAACGCTGGCGTGGAATTCGCCCCACTGTGCGAGGTGTGGCGATGAACCCGGTCGATCACCCGCACGGGGGCGGCGAAGGCCGGACCTCGGGTGGACGTCACCCGGTGACGCCTTGGGGTGTTCCGACCAAGGGCCACAAAACGCGACTTAACAAACGCACGGATTCGATGATTCTTCGGCGGCGCAAACGGTAACATCGTGAAGAGTGAAGAGTGAAGGGCAAGGCGGCAACAAGGGCGGAGGCGGGTAGTCACCCCCGCACGCTTCACTGGGGAATATTGGCAGGTTGGTTTACAGGACGCACTGCCTCGAAGCTTAACCGGAAATGGAGAGTTTGCTGAAAAATGCCACGCTCGATCAAAAAGGGGCCATTTGTTGATCATCACCTTGCGGTGAAGGTGGAGCGCACCCAAGCGCAGAGCAGCAAGAGACCCATCAAAACATGGTCCAGAAGGTCCACTATTACGCCGGATTTTGTTGGATTGACGATTGCTGTCCATAATGGTCGGCAACACGTACCGATACTGATCACGGAAAATATGGTTGGGCACAAGCTCGGGGAGTTTGCCGCCACGCGTACTTTTAAGGGACATTCGGGCGATAAGAAGGCGGCTACGAAATAGTTATGCAGGTAACAGCAACATTAAAGTACATACGCATCTCACCGCAAAAAGGCCGGCTTGTGGCTGACCAGATTCGCGGGTTGCCGGTCGCGCAGGCATTAGAGATTCTGCAGTTCAGCGGCAACAAAGCAGCACTATCGCTGCGCAAGGCCGTGGAGTCGGCGATTGCGAATGCAGAGCACAACGAGGGTGCTGACGTCGATGAGTTGCGGGTAGCAACGGTTCAGGTGGACGAAGGTCCTACTATAAAACGCTGGCGCGCGCGGGCGAAGGGACGGGTGGCAAGAATTAAGAAGCGCAGCAGCCATATTATGGTGACGGTATCAGATGTTGTCCCGACGTCTACCCAGAAGTCTCAGGCGCAAAAATCCGAACAGGAGGGCGAGTAATGGGTCAGAAGGTAAATCCGACGGGGCTGCGCCTGGGCATTATTAATGACTGGACAGCCAAGTGGTACTCGGGTAATAAAACCTATGCCGATAACCTTAACTCGGACCTGCAGCTGCGTTCCTACATAAAGAAAAAACTAGCGCATGCTGCGGTCAGCAAGATCATCATGCAGCGCCCAGCGCAGAGCGTGAATGTGACCATACACACAGCGCGGCCGGGGATTGTCATCGGAAAGAAGGGCGAGGACATCGAGAAGCTCCGTAAAGAGCTCACCCAGCTGGCAGGACAGCCGGTTCGATTGACGGTAGAGGAAATTCGTAAACCTGAGCTCGATGCCCAGCTCGTAGCAGAGAGTATCTGTCAGCAACTGGAAAAACGTATTATGTTTCGGCGCGCGATGAAACGTGCCGTGACCAATGCGATGCGGCTGCGTGCACAAGGTGTAAAAGTAATGGTCGCGGGACGGTTGAACGGCGCCGAGATCGCCCGAACGGAATGGTACCGTGAGGGGCGCGTGCCGTTGCACACATTGCGTGCCGACATCGATTATGGATTTGCCGAAGCCCATACTACCTACGGCGTCATTGGTGTAAAGGTGTGGATATTCAAAGGCGAGATATTTGATCGCGAAGAAGAAAGCGAGGCAGAAGCAGTCAAGAAGGTGAGTGCTTGAGGTATAGAACGGTATAACCTGATGCTAGAGCCGAAAAAAACTAAGTATCGAAAGCAGCAAAAAGGTCGCAATCGAGGTGTGGCGACACGCGGCAATAAGGTCAGCTTCGGCGAGTACGGCCTCAGGGCTACGAGCCGTGGACGGTTGACCGCGCGCCAGATCGAGGCGGCGCGACGTGCGTTGACACGTTACATTAAACGCGGTGGCCGTGTTTGGATACGCGTGTTCCCCGACAAGCCGGTATCCAAGAAGCCGCTGGAAGTACGAATGGGTAAAGGAAAGGGTAATCCGGAGTACTGGGTGGCCATAGTCAAGCCGGGAACTATGCTATACGAAATGGAAGGAGTTGCCGAGAACCAAGCACGAGAGGCGTTTCGGCTCGCGGCAGCAAAGCTTTGCGTTCAAACTGCGTTCGTCACCAGGCAGGTGGCATCGTGAAACCAAAAGATATCAGGGCAATGGACCACGCGGCAGCTAAAAAGGATCTGCACGAGTTGCTGCGTGAACAATTTAACTTTCGCATGCAGAGAGCGACTGGTCAGTTGGGTAATCCGGCCAGGATACGGGAAGTACGTCGCGATATCGCCCGGTTCCGCACCATCATGAATGAGCAAAAACGGAAAGGTGAAGCGGTATGACGGACAAGGCCAACGTGGCACGTTCGACTACTGGGCGTGTTGTGAGCGCCAAGATGAACAAGACGATCACGGTTGAGATCGAACGCAAGGTCCGGCACCCGCTTTATCAAAAGTATATTCGACGCAGGACCAAGCTCCACGCGCATGACGAGAACAACGAGTGTGACGAGGGTGATCTCGTTGTTATTGAAGAATGCCGACCGCTTTCAAAGAGTAAGAGCTGGCGGTTGGTAAAGGTTGTCGAGAAGGCGACCGCAATATAGTTGATGAGTTATAGACGGTGACGATGTCATGGCAAAAAAGTTGACAGCGCAACCCAATTCGAAGAAGAGCTCGTTCGTGGAGTGTTGGCGATGATCCAGATGCAAACCGTGCTGTCTGTTGCAGATAATAGCGGCGCGAAAAAGGTCAAATGCATAAAAGTTCTTGGTGGTTCAAAGCGCCGCTATGCGGGCATTGGTGATGTCGTTAAGGTCAGTGTAAAGGAAGCAATGCCACGTAGCCGCGTAAAGAAGGGAGACATCCACTCGGCCGTGATCGTACGGTCACGCAAAGGAGTGCGCCGCAGCGACGGATCGGTAATTCGTTTCGACAAGAATGCTGCCGTACTGCTTACTCCGCAGTTGCAGCCCCTGGGGACACGTATTTTTGGACCGGTGACCAGAGAGTTACGCACACAAAATTTCATGAAAATTATTTCTCTGGCGCCCGAAGTGCTTTAGGGGAAACGTAGATGCGCAGGATTCGAAAGGGAGACCAGGTTGTCGTGCTTGCCGGAAAGGACAAGGATAAGCAGGGTGCGGTCTTACGCGTGCTGTCGGGTAATCGGGTGCTGGTGGAAAACGTGAATATGGTCAAGAAGCATACGCGCCCGAACCCGAATAAAGGCGTTTCCGGGGGAATAATGGACAAAGAAGCCCCTCTTCATACTTCGAACGTCGCCCTCTATAACTCCGCGACAGGCAAGGGCGAGCGCGTGGGCGTCAAGGTTCTTGGGGACGGGCGTAAGGTCCGTTATTTCAAGGGTAATGGTGAGGTCGTCGACGTCTAGTGACGGCTCAATAGGTAAAGATGGCTAGGTTACAGGAGTATTATCATAAGACAGTGGTGCCCGACCTGGTTAAAAGGTTCGGGTACAAGAGCGTCATGCAAGTGCCGCGGATTACGAAGATCACATTGAATATGGGTGTGGGCGAGGCACTTGTCGACAAAAAAGTCATCGATAGCGCCATGGCCGATATGGAGAAAATTAGTGGCCAGAAACCCGTCGTGACACGAGCACGGAAGTCGGTCGCAAACTTCAAGGTCCGGGAAGGCTGGGTAGTTGGTTGCAAGGTGACGCTGCGGCGCGCGTACATGTACGAGCTTCTGGATCGCCTCATCCAGATTGCGATTCCACGGGCACGCGATTTCCGCGGGTTGCCACCGCGAGCCTTCGATGGCCAAGGTAACTACTCCATGGGCGTGCGCGAGCAGATCATTTTCCCTGAGATTGATTACGACAAGATTGATGCGATCCGTGGTATGGACATTACGATTACCACCAGCGCGAGAACAGACGAAGAAGGGCGCGCGTTGCTGCGTGCGTTTAACTTTCCGATCAGGAGCTGATCCAGAATATGGCCAAGAAATCCATGATTGCACGGGACAAGAAGCGCGCGATATTGGTCACTAAATATAGCGTGCAACGTGTGGAACTTCGAGCCCGAGTTAAGGACATTGCGCTGTCGGAGGTGGAACGTATGGAGGCGCAGATAGCATTGCAGAAGCTGCCGCGTGACTCAAGCCCGAGCCGCATGCGCAACCGCTGCCGGCTGACAGGGCGTCCACGCGGTTATTATCGAAAATTCGGGCTGGCGCGTAACAAGCTGCGTGATCTGATGATGCGTGGGGAAGTGCCAGGCGTGACAAAGGCGAGTTGGTAAAAAAAATAGTAGCAAATGGGAAGTAACAAGTTACAAGGTATGAGAGAGTTGCCATGAGTTCAACTATGCGGGTTCTTTCTACACTTGTTACTTGTTACTTGTTTCTTGTTACTCGAGTTTAACTGTCATGATGACCGATCCTATTGCCGATATGCTGACGCGAATCCGCAATGCCCAGAGGGCGGATAAAGTCAGTGTAGTGATTCCTGCATCGCGCACAAAACGTGGGATTAGTGATGTACTGCGTGACGAAGGATACATCGAGCGATACGAAGAGCGCACCCTTGATGATAAGCCGGTACTGGAATTGTTTCTCAAATATTATGCCGGACGTCCCGTGATTGAGAACATTCAACGCGTGAGCAAACCGGGTTGCCGGCGATACAAGGGTAAGGATGGGCTTCCTAGCGTGGCAGGGGGGCTTGGTGTGGCGATAATTTCCACGTCGCAAGGGATCATGTCTGACCGTGTGGCGCGACAGACTGGTATCGGTGGTGAAGTTTTGTGCGTCGTGTCGTGACGGAGTAACGGATGTCTAGAGTAGCAAAAAATCCGGTTCCTATACCAAAAGGTGTTGAGGTCAAGCTCAGCAATAGTCAGGTAAGCGTAAAAGGACCGAAGGGACAGCTGAATTTTGACGTGCATCCAATGGTCAAGGTACGCCAGGAGGGCGAGCTTTTGCATTTTGCGACAAACGCCGAATCAACTTTTGCGCGGGCGCTATCCGGTACAATGCGCTCGCTTGTTAATAATATGATTATGGGTGTGAGCGAGGGATTCGAGAAAAAATTAACCATTATCGGTGTGGGCTATCGGGCGGCAGTGCAAGGAAACAAGCTGAATCTATCCGCCGGCTACTCTCATCCGGTGGTGTATTCTGTACCCAAGGGAATTACGCTGGAGACGCCGAGCCAGACAGAAATCGTCGTACGAGGTGCGGACAAACAACAGGTTGGGCAAATTGCTGCGGAGATCCGCGCTGTCCGTCCGCCGGAGCCGTATAAGGGTAAAGGTATAAGGTATGCCGATGAACACGTTGTCCGTAAAGAGGCGAAGAAAAAGCAATAGGATGGTATAGAACGTGAACAAGACTACAAGACGTCGGCGTCGGGCGCAAAAGATACGCCGGGGCATTGCACGTTTGCAGATGGATCGTCTCTGTGTACATCGTACGCCGAGGCATATCTATGCGCAGATTATCGATGTTAGCGGCGGAAAAGTGTTAGCGAGCGCCTCGACCCTGGAGCTGGAACTCCGAAAGGAAATCAAAAACGGCGGGAATGTTAAGGCCGCGAGTCTTATTGGTAAGCGCATCGCGGAGAAGGCCAAGCAAGCCGGCGTTACCCGAGTGTCGTTCGACCGTTCGGGTTTCAGGTATCATGGACGAATCAAGGCGCTGGCAGATGCAGCGCGTGAAAACGGTTTAATATTGTGAGGGTAAGCGAGTGGCTGAGCGCCAATTCAGCGTACGCACTGACAATCTGCAAGAGAAGCTAATCAGTATTAAACGCGTCGCCAAGGTTGTGAAGGGCGGCAGACTGTTTGGTTTCTCGGCGTTATCCGTAGTCGGTGACGGCGACGGCAAGGTCGGAATTGGGCGTGGCAAGGCGCGCGAGGTGCCGATTGCGGTACAGAAGGCCATGGAAAACGCTCGTCGCAACATGGTCAAGGTGAGCCTGAAGGGCCCAACGTTGCACCATGCGGTCGTGGCGCGCCACGGTGCGGCCAAGGTGGTGATTAGGCCCGCCTCTGAGGGTACAGGAATCATTGCAGGGGGTGCCATGCGGGCGGTATTCGAAGTATCCGGTGTGCAAGACGTCTTGGCCAAGTGTATTGGCTCGCGTAATCTGGTCAATGTGGTGCGCGCGACCATTAATGGCTTGCTGTCGATGCACAGCCCTGCCGAAGTCGCTGCCAAACGCGGTAAGAAGGTAGACGAGATCGCAGGTTAGGAGACAAGCATGGCGGGCAAGAAGTTGAAAATCACTTTACGGCGCAGTCCCATAGGTACCGGGCGACGGCACATGGCCTGTGTCAGGGGGCTCGGTTTGCGCCGCATACGGCACACGGTCGTGTTAGAGGATACGCCAGCCGTACGCGGAATGGTGAATCGCATTTCCTATCTGCTCAAGTGGGAGGAGGTCGCCTAATGCGGCTCAACAGCATTAAATCTGCCGCTGGCAGCAAGAGCGCGCCAAAGCGACCGGGTCGCGGTATTGGCTCGGGTTTAGGAAAGACCTCAGGTCGTGGGCACAAGGGCCAGAAGTCCCGTGCCGGAAACTCGAGCAAGGTTGGCTTTGAGGGTGGACAGATGCCCTTGCAACGACGTCTACCCAAGCGCGGGTTTGCCTCACCCTTAAGAGACGATACGGCCGAGGTACGGTTACATGAACTCAACAAGGTCGATGCCGATACCATTGACCTGACGGCCCTGAAAAAGGCCCAGGTGGTTTCACGAACGGCTAAGCGTGCGAAAGTATTTCTTTCCGGCAAGCTGGAACGTGCCGTGAACTTGAAAGGTGTTTCAGCAACCCGGGGGGCCGTTGCCGCCATCGAGCAGGCTGGCGGTAAGGTCGAACCTTGATGGCGCGTTACACGACACGCGACGCATCGGGCCTTGGTGCCCTCACAAAACTCACCGAACTGCGGCAACGCATCTTGTTTGTGCTCGGTGCGCTCATAGTATACCGGGTTGGTACGTACATACCGGTTCCCGGTATTAATCCGGGGGCATTGGCTGAGATGTTCAGCGGCACCCAGAGTTCCATTATTGGGCTTTTTAACATGTTCTCCGGCGGAGCACTGGAGCGTTTCTCCGTATTCGCTCTCGGTATCATGCCGTACATATCCGCTTCGATCATCATACAGTTGATGACCGCAGTTGTGCCCCAGCTGGAGCAGCTGAAAAAGGAAGGCGAGGCCGGCCGCCGTAAGATCACGCAGTACACGCGTCGTCTTACGGTTTTACTGGCGGCGTTTCAGGCTCTGGGCATTGCTGTTGCTCTGGAAAGTCAGAGCGTCGCGGGCGGTGTACCGGTGGTGATCGAAGCTGGTATAGGTTTCAAGGTGCTCACCATGGTCACTCTGGTGGCGGGGACCATGTTTTTGGTGTGGCTTGGAGAACAGATCACCGAGCGCGGAATCGGAAATGGAATTTCGATCATTATCTTTGCCGGAATCGTGGCAGGCCTGCCGAGTGCAATCGGTCAGACGTTAGAGCTGGTAAGTCGGGGGACATTTCAGCCGTTGTTCGCGCTGATACTTTTTTTCGTTGTGATCGCCATTACCGCATTCGTTGTATATGTTGAGCGCGGCCAGCGGCGCATCACTGTGAACTACGCCAAGCGCCAGCAAGGGCGGCGTCTTATGGCCGGTCAGAGCAGCCACTTGCCCCTGAAGGTCAATATGGCGGGCGTAATCCCCCTGATCTTTGCCTCGAGCATTATCCTGTTTCCGGCGACAGTGGCCACCTGGTTCGCGGGCGCACAACAAATGCAATGGTTGCAGAACATCGCGACGACGCTCTCGCCGGGCAATCTGGTTTACGTGGCGTTGTATGGGAGTGCGATCATTTTCTTCTGTTTTTTCTACACCGCCATCATCTTCAATCCGAAGGAGACGGCGGAAAATCTCAAGAAATCGGGGGCATTCGTACCGGGAATACGCCCGGGCGATCAGACCGCCCGCTATATCGATAATGTGATGTCGCGGTTGACGCTGGGGGGTGCGATTTATCTGACCTCGGTCGCCTTGTTGCCGGAGTTCATGATCGTGAAGTGGAACGTGCCGTTTTTCTTTGGTGGAACCTCGCTGCTCATCATCGTCGTAGTATGTATGGATTTCATGGCCCAGGTTCAGGCCCATCTGATGTCGCGGCAGTACGAAAGCCTCTTACGCAAAACCAATCTTACGGGTGGCCTTGGCTTGCCGCGGTGACAAGGGCTTGAGCGGGGAGTGCAAATTGGAGGCAGATTATGAAGGTGAGAGCGTCAGTGAAGAAGCTATGCCGGAACTGTAAGCTGATTCGGCGCAGGGGAGTCGTTCGAGTCATATGTTCGGACCCAAGGCACAAGCAACGGCAGGGATAAACTCAGATACAAGTGGCAAGCTACTAGTAGCTAGGGTTTGGTCTCCTATCCTGGACCTTGCGTCTTGGATCTAGAAACATTTGATTTGCAAGCACTAAATGGCTAAAATGGCGCGTTTTTTGACACGCTTGACGGGAGTCGGTTAATGGCGCGGATTTCGGGGATAAACATCCCCAATCACAAGTACGTAGACATTGCCTTGACCTCGATTTACGGGATAGGTCGCGCACGCGCACGCGCACTCTGCGTGGGCGCGGATGTCGCGGCTTCCGCCAAGGTCAAGGATTTGACGGAGGCTGAGGTGCAGCGCATACGTGACGAAGTCGGCAAGTATGTGCTTGAGGGCGATCTCCGCCGTCAGATCGCCATGAATATTAAACGCCTGATGGACCTGGGCATGTATCGTGGGCTACGTCACCGCCGGGGGCTGCCTGTCCGGGGTCAGCGCACACGGACCAATGCACGGACCCGCAAGGGACCGCGCCGCGGAATAAAAAAGGGTTAACATTTTATGGCTAGAACAAAAGCGGCAGGCAAAGCGAAGAAGCGGGTCAAGAAAAATGTGGCCGAAGCCGTTGCTCATGTTCATGCCTCGTTCAACAATACGATCATCTCGATCACTGACAGGCAGGGAAATGTCCTGACTTGGGCCACCTCGGGAGGCTCGGGTTTTCGTGGATCGCGTAAGAGTACGCCGTTCGCGGCACAGGTCGCCGCGCGGCGGGCTGGCGAGGCGGCCAAGGAGTACGGCGTAAAGGCATTGGAAATCCGGGTGAAAGGCCCTGGTCCCGGGCGTGAGTCAGCCGTACGGGCGCTCAATGGCTTGGGGCTTGAGATCAGCAATATCGTCGACGTCACACCGATACCGCATAATGGTTGTCGGCCGGCGAAACGACGCCGCGTATAGGAACACGGGAAATCGAATGGCGCGTTATACTGATGCGAAATGTCGTTTGTGCAGGCGCGAAGGCGGCAAGCTGTTTCTGAAAGGGGAGAAATGCTTCACGGACAAATGTCCGTTCGAGAAGCGCGCTTACCCACCGGGTCAGCATGCACGGCGTAGAACCAGGATCTCGGACTACGGCAGGCAGTTGCGCGAGAAGCAGAAGCTACGCCGTATTTATGGTGTCTTGGAGCGCCAGTTTGCCAATTATTATGTTGAGGCCGACCGCCGCCGAGGCTCGACTGGCGACAATCTGTTGAAGCTTCTCGAGTCTCGACTTGAAAATGTTGTTTATCGCATGGGATTCAGTGTGTCGCGGGACGAGGCGCGCCAGTTGGTCAGGCACAACGCAGTGCTGGTGAACAACAAGCGCGTGACTATACCGTCCTTGCAGGTCAAGCCGAGCGACGTCATCGCGATCGCACCGAAAGCCAAGAGCCAGTTGCGGATCAAGGCCGCGCTGGAGGCAACCGAGCAACGCGGTTTTCCGGAGTGGCTCGAAGTGGATGTAAAGGCGTTGGTAGGTGTATTCAAAGCACCACCGGACCGGGCTGAGCTGCCATCAGAAATTAATGAAAGTCTGGTCGTAGCGCTTTATTCCAAGTAATTGATTAGTACCAATCGAGGGACGATTTATGCAGAGTTCTGCAACCGAGTTTCTCAAGCCCCGTCTTGTGGACATGCAAGCAGTGGGCCCGATGCACGCAAAGATCACGCTGGAACCACTGGAGCGAGGGTTTGGACACACGTTGGGCAATGCCCTCCGCCGGATCCTGTTGTCATCGATGCCGGGTTCTGCGATCACGGAAGTCAAGATCGAAGGTGTTCTGCACGAGTATTCCACGCTCGAGGGCGTGCAGGAAGATGTGATTGAGATACTTCTGAACCTCAAGGCGCTGGCATTGCGTATGCATGGACGCGATGAGGCCACACTTACCTTGAGTAAGAAGGGACCCGGCATCGTTACCGCGGGTGATATTACTCTGGACCACGACGTGGAGGTTGTCGATCCCAGTCATCATGTCGCCACGCTTACCAAGGCAGGCTCATTGCAGTTGGAGCTTAAGGTAACCCGTGGTCGCGGCTATGAGCCGGTATCGGCACGCCCGACAGACGAGAATCGGTCTATCGGTATGATGCAGCTGGATGCATCCTACAGTCCGGTTCGTCGCGTATCCTACACGGTAGACAATGCTCGAGTTGAGCAACGCACTGACCTGGATAAGCTCATCCTCGACATAGAGACCAATGGTTCTATCGACCCGGAGGAGGCTGTGCGCAGGGCCGCGAACATCCTGCAGGAGCAAATTTCGATTTTCGTGGACCTCGAACGTCCTGCGGCCGAAGAGCAACAAAAGAAAGAACCGGAAATGGATCCATTGCTCCTTCGTCCTGTCGACGATCTAGAGCTGACGGTACGTTCGGCGAATTGCCTGAAGGCCGAGAATATTTTTTATATCGGCGACCTGATACAACGAACCGAGTTCGAGCTGTTGAAGACGCCTAACTTGGGTAAGAAATCCCTGACTGAGATCAAGGATGTTCTGGCGCAGCATGGTCTTTCTCTCGGGATGAAGCTTGAGAGCTGGCCGCCGCCGTCGCTTCAGGAAAAAATCGCCGAGCAAGAGCTCATCTGAACCGCGGACAACACCGAAAGAACTGAGCCATGCGGCACCAAAAAAGTGGTCGAAAACTGCATCGAACGAGCAGTCACCGGGAAGCCATGTTACGAAATATGGCGGTGTCGCTGCTTCGGCACGAGCAAATCAAGACGACATTACCAAAGGCCAAGGAGTTGCGGCGCGTTGCCGAACCTCTGATTACGCTGGGCAAGAACGCTAGTGTTGCGAATCGGCGGCTGGCTTTCGCGCGATTGCGGGACCGGGAGATCGTGACTAAGTTGTTCGCGGACCTGGGGCTGCGTTTCAAAGAACGTCCGGGAGGGTACTTACGTATTCTGAAGTGCGGTTTCCGTAACGGAGACAATGCCCCGATGGCTGTGGTGCAGCTGGTTGAGCGGGCACCGGTAGCCGGCACAGAGCCGCCAAAAAAGGACGAGGGCGCGGTCGGTACGGCGAAGGCCAAGGCCAAGAAAAAAGAGCAGACGACCAAGGAAAAAGCAGCAGAAAAGAAAACCGCGAAGCTGAAAAAGGCAAAGGCCAAGAAAGTAGCCGCCGGAGCAACGAAAAAAATGAAGGCGGGCAAATCGACCAGCAAAAAAACAAGCAAGAAGACCACGAAAAAGAAGGCCTGAAAGACAGATAGTGTCTATCGTAAGACGGAAAAAGCCGGATCGCCCCGGCTTTTTTGTTTTTGCTTTCTAGGGATGTTCGTCTCACTCCTTACGCCTCACATCTCGCCCGGGCATTCCGTTCGCCTAGCATCCCCATGTTTAGTTATTGGAGGTATGGGGCTACTATTTAACTCATGATTGTCCTTTTTACCGATTTCGGTCTGCAGGATCCCTACGTCGGCCAGCTACATGGGGTATTGGCGCGGGAGGCGGCGGGCGAGCCAGTCATTGACCTGTTTCATGGCGTTCCGAGTTTTGATATCCAGGCGGCAGCCTATTTGTTACCTGCCTATGCGGCGGATTTTCCACCACGGACGGTTTTTGTGTGTGTCGTGGACCCCGGGGTGGGGACGGACCGCCGGCCACTGATGGTGGACGCCGATGGCCGCTGGTATGTGGGCCCGGACAACGGCTTGTTTCACATCGTTGCACGCCGCTCAGGGTCGTGTCGATCTTACGTGATTGAATGGCGACCGGCGCGGGTCTCGTCGAGCTTTCATGGGCGGGATCTGTTTGCTCCGGTCGCCGCGATGCTAGGACGTGGCGAGATGCCGGACTGTGCACCCACAGAGCTGGCGCAACTGCCAGGCACGCATTGGCCGGACGATCTGGCCAGGGTGTTGTATATCGACCACTATGGAAACGCCATTACGGGTATGCGTGCATCCAGCTTGACCAAGGGCGCCACAATCAAGGTGGGTATTCATCATGTTTCGTACGCACAAGTGTTCGCCAAGGTAGCGCGGCATCAAGTCTTTTGGTACGAAAATGCCAACGGGCTCGTGGAGATTGCTGTCAATCAGGGGCGTGCGGATAAAGAACTTGGACTGCGGCTAGGCATCCGGATCAGGATCGTAAACAACGAAAACACGGACGTGTTGAAACTGTAGCGAGTTTCAAAGAGCGAGGGCGACCCTCGACTCTCGGGCCGTAATTGCCTTTCCTCGCTATTAGCTGCTGGAAAATTACACCGCTTCTAGCCTGAATTTTGGTCGGCGTTCCAGTATGGGTCTCAGGAACTGGCCCGTATAAGAGGCGAGAATTCCCGCAACAGTTTCTGGTGTACCAGCGGCAACTACCGTTCCACCGCCATCACCACCTTCTGGGCCCAGGTCGATGATCCAATCGGCCGTCTTGATGACTTCCATGTTGTGCTCGATTACGATAATCGTGTTGCCGTGATCACGTAGACGATGGAGTACTTGTAGCAGCCGTTTGACATCTTCAAAATGCAGACCGGTTGTCGGCTCATCAAGAATATACAAGGTGCGGCCGGTGTCTCGTTTCGAAAGCTCGCGCGAAAGCTTGGTACGCTGTGCCTCGCCCCCAGACAGTGTAGTAGCACTTTGCCCAAGCGTGATATAGGAAAGACCGACGTCTGTAAGCGTATCGAGCTTGCGTTTGATCGCAGGCACGGCGTCGAAAAATACCGCTGCATCCTCGACCGTCATACTCAGCACCTCATGAATGCTTTTGCCTTTATAGCGAATCTCGAGCGTCTCCCGGTTGTAACGTTTACCCTTACACCTGTCGCAAGGGACGTAAATATCAGGGAGGAAGTGCATCTCCACCTTTATCAAGCCATCGCCATGACAGGCCTGGCAGCGGCCGCCGCGCACGTTGAAGGAAAAGCGCCCGGGATTGTAGCCGCGCGCCCGCGCCTCCGGCGTCGCCGCAAAGAGTTCGCGAATGGGCGTAAAAAGGCCGGTATAGGTGGCCGGGTTTGAACGCGGGGTGCGCCCGATGGGGCTCTGATCGATATCTACCACCTTGTCGAATTGGTCCAGGCCGTCAATGCCCTGGCAGGGCATAGGTTCCATGTTACTGCCGTAAAGATATTTCGCGGCAGCGGCGTAGAGCGTGTCATTGATCAATGTCGATTTCCCGGAACCAGAAACGCCGGTAATGCACGTAAAGACCCCCAGCGGAATGACCACATCAATGTGCTTGAGGTTATGGCCCCGCGCTCGGCGTATGATTAGCTGTCGCTCAGGATCAGTGGGCGTGCGAGCAAGCGGGATCTCAATTTCCTTTTGACCGCCCAGGTATTGGCCGGTGATGGATTGGGGGTTTCTGATGATATCCTCGGGAGTCCCGTGGGCAATTACCCGCCCGCCGTGGATACCCGCGCCCGGGCCCATATCCAATACAAAATCGGCTGATCGGATCGCCTCCGCGTCGTGTTCTATCACGATGACCGTGTTACCCAGGTCGCGTAGATGGCGCAGGGTGTTGAGCAAGCGGGCATTATCGCGTTGATGTAATCCGACAGAGGGTTCATCCAAGACGTACAACACCCCTACGAGGCCCGCTCCGATTTGCGAGGCGAGCCGGATGCGCTGTGCCTCGCCACCTGAAAGGGTCTCGGCAGATCGAGCCAGATCGATATAATCGAGGCCGACGCTGACTAGAAAGCCGAGCCGATTGCTCACATCCTTGATAATTTTGTCGGCAATCTCGGCGCGCTTGCCCTTGAGCTTAAGACGAGAAAAAAACTCCAGCGCCACGTTGATGGGCATCTGTGTGACGTGATGGAGCGGCCTATCGGCGATGAATACATTTCGGGCCTCTGTGCGCAGGCGACTCCCGCCACATTCGGAGCAGGGTTTGTGGCTCATGTATTTTGCCAGCTCTTCGCGCACAGCCAATGACTCGGTCTCCTGGTAGCGCCTTTGCATGTTGGGGATCACCCCTTCAAAAGGATGCTTGCGGCGATACGTCAATTCGCGATCGCCGACGTGCGTAAAGGTGATCACTTCGTCGCCGCTGCCATAAAGGATGACGTCACGAACGTGTCTTGGAAGCGTCTTGAACGGTTTGTCAAGGTCAAATTTGAAATGCCTTGCCAACGATTCCAGTAGCTGAAAGTAGAAGGCATTGCGCCGATCCCATCCGCGTATAGCTCCACTTGGAAGACTCAACTCCGGCTCCCTGATCACGCGCTCGGGGTCGAAGAACTCCTTGATGCCCAGTCCGTCGCACCCCGGACAGGCGCCGGCCGGGTTGTTGAAAGAAAACAAACGTGGTTCGAGCTCCGGCAGGCTGTAGCCGCAATGGGGGCAGGCATGGCGCGCTGAAAAGACTCGTTCCTCACTCGTTTGGCTATCCTCGGGAGCGGTCACCACACGTACCAGCCCAGCGGTCAGGCTCAGCGCCGTCTCGAAGGACTCGGCTAGCCTTTGCTCCTGGCCCGGGCGCACGACGACGCGATCTACCACAACTTCGATTGTGTGCTTGTGGTATCTTTTGAGCTTCGGCGCTTCATCCAGGTTCGTAACGATGCCGTCGATGCGAGCGCGGATATAGCCCTGGGTTCGCAGGCCTTCCAGGATATGCTCGTGCTCGCCCTTGCGGCCCGCGACCAATGGTGCGAGCAACATGATACGCGTCCCTTCTGGCAAGGCCATCACCTGATCGACCATTTGGCTCACTGCCTGGGCCTCCAGCGTCTGCCTGTGCTCTGGGCACCGTGGCTCTCCAACACGCGCGTACAGAAGGCGCAGGTAGTCGTAAATTTCGGTGACTGTCCCTACCGTCGAGCGCGGGTTGTGCGAGGTGGACTTCTGCTCAACAGAGATCGCCGGTGACAGGCCGTCGATCGAATCCACATCCGGTTTTTCCATCAAAGAAAGGAACTGTCTGGCATAGGCAGACAACGATTCCACATAGCGTCGCTGGCCCTCGGCATAGAGCGTATCGAAGGCAAGGGAAGATTTTCCTGAGCCCGACAAACCAGTGATGACGATGAGCTGACCGCGCGGCAGATCCACGTCAATGTTTTGCAAGTTGTGCGTACGCGCACCGCGGATGCGGATAAAGTCCATGCTTGTTCCTGATAATTGGTGAACCTGATACTATACGATGCCTTTGATCCCGCAGGCAAAGATAATGCCCGATGCCGACAGTGGGCACGAATAAATACATTAGCATACCTCGTTTTACAGAGTGCGTGTCAGAACTGAGTCCCTGAGCTCCCTGGAAAGACGGGCCATTGGCGGCCTGGCGGGAATCTATGCTCTGCGCATGCTGGGCCTGTTTCTGATATTGCCGGTTTTCGTGCTGTACGCCGGCGTGCTCAAGGGCCAGACACCTTTTTTGATCGGTCTGGCGCTTGGCGCCTATGGTCTTACGCAGGCTATTTTCCAGATTCCTCTGGGCATGCTCTCGGATCGGCTGGGGCGAAAACCTGTGATCGCCGCAGGTTTGCTCATCTTCTGCGCGGGCAGCGTGCTCGCAGCGTTGGCAGACACGATCGCCGGCGTAATTGCAGGACGCAGCTTACAGGGAGCGGGTGCCATAGCAGCTGCCGTCATGGCAATGGCCGCTGACCTCACACGTGACGAGCAACGCACCAAGGCCATGATGCTGATTGGGATTACGATCGGTGCTGCGTTCATTGCATCGTTGCTCCTCGGCCCGGTGCTGAATGACGTCATAGGGGTCCCTGGTATTTTCTGGCTGACAGCAGTACTGGCTTTGATCGGTATCGGCGTATTGTATGTGTGGGTCCCCACACCCGTGCACAGTACGCGGCATGTCGACGCTCAGGCGGCCCCGACCCAGTTCATTGACGTGCTCATGGACAGTCGACTGATCCGCCTTGATGTCGGCATCTTTATTCTTCATTGTGTATTGACCGCGCTCTTCGTGGTTGTGCCGATCGCATTGGTCGATAATGCCGGGCTGCCGTCCAATCAGCACTGGCGCGTATATTTGCCGGTTATGCTCTTGTCGGTGGTAGTCGTGTTCCCTGCGATTACCCTGGGTGAGAGAAAGCGATGGATGCATCAATTTTTCGCTGGCGCCGTGTTGATACTGGTCGTGTCCGAGAGTGTACTACTTCAAGGGCACCAGTCATTTCTGCAAATTGCCGCAGGATTATTTCTGTTTTTTGTAGCGTTCAATTTTCTGGAGGCTGCGCTGCCTTCTTTGATATCAAAGACCGCCCCGGGGAACCTCAGGGGTACGGCAATCGGGGTTTATAGCACGTTTGAGTTTCTTGGAGCCTTTGTCGGCGGAGCCGCCGCAGGATGGTTGCACGGACGCTACGGCATGTCGGCCGTATTCGAATTTTGTGCGGCCTTGTTGCTGCTCTGGTTCGCGATTGCATTAACGATGCCCAAGCCTCAATATGTCACGACACGGCTGATAAACGTCGGTCGCCGCCAGCCCCACGAGGCCAGGATATTGGCACAACGACTAAGCAGGGTCGCCGGTGTGACCGAAGCGGTTGTGATTGCAGAAGAGGGGGTAGCCTATCTTAAGGTCGACGGGCGCACTCTAGACGAGGCAGCCCTGGACCAAATCACTTCTTTATCCGTGCCGGTCGACGGGTCCTAAGGGAAGGCCGCGACATCGGCTAACCTGCTGAAATTGGCAGGCATTCGCGTCTGGATTGTGCCGCGGCAGCAGGCTGGCTAACATAGGTCCTCGCGGACCCGACGGAGCCTTCAGGTGAGGCTCCTGTAGGTCGGTGTCTGTGGATGACCTATTGGGAGAGTAAAATATGGCACGCGGCGTCAACAAAGTCATTCTTATCGGGAATCTCGGTAGGGATCCCGAGGTACGCTATTCCGCCAACGGTCAAGCAATTGCCAACATCACGCTTGCCACCTCGGAGGCGTGGAAGGACAAGAATACGGGCGACAAGCAGGAACGAACGGAGTGGCACCGGATCGTTTTTTTTGGACGGCTTGCGGAAATTGCGGGCGAGTACTTAAAGAAGGGAATGCAGGTCTACGTAGGAGGCCGCCTGCAGACACGAAAATGGCAGGACAAGGAGGGTATGGACCGGTACACCACCGAGATCGTCGCCAGTGATATGCAAATGCTGGGCTCACGCGCAGGCGCTGGGGTACCCGATGACAGCTTCGACAATGAAGCTCAGGCGGCACCTGCAAGCTCGTCACCGGGCGGGGCGAAAACAGCCGCGGCAACCGATGATTTTGATGACGATATTCCTTTTTAGCCCAAGATTATTATGCACCGCAGAGTACGCGGAGACCGCATAGGGAACTGATTCCAAAAAACCTGTTTCGCGTCTGAAACTTGCTTTCGAGACGCTGTACACGACTATTCGCGTAATGTCATTGCGCGTTTTTATGTTTATAGTCTCTGCGCTCTTTGCGGTGAAATCACTAATCTAACTCGCCAGGCGCACCGCATTGCGCCCTGCTTTCTTGGCCCGATAGACGGCCTGGTCGGCCTTGGCGATCAACTCCGATGCGTCCATCCCGTCATCCCTCAGGCTTGCCACGCCAGCGCTGATGGTAAGTCGTGTCGGGGGTTTGCCCGCTATGGTTTCGAGCGGACTCTCTTGCACCGCTCTGCGGATTTTCTCGGCCGTAGCGTAACTGTCCTGCTTTGTCGTCTCCGGCAAAATCACCACAAACTCTTCACCCCCGTACCTCGTCGCGATGTCAATCTCTCGTACGCTGTCCATAAGGATGCGACTGATTTTCCGTAAGACCATATCGCCGCATTGATGCCCGAACTCGTCATTATATTTCTTGAAAAAATCCACGTCCAGAAATATGACCGACAAGTGGCGCTGATAACGCGTTGCGCGAATGACCTCGCTTGTCAGTGCTTCTTCGAAGTAACGCCGATTGAAAAGTCCCGTCAACTCATCCCGAATGGCAAGGGTCTTGAATGCCTTATTCAGGCTTTCGAGTGCCTGGTTTTTGTTTTTCAAAGTCACGGTCAATGCCTTAAAAGCTTTGTTCAGGTTAGACAAGGCTTCATTTCGGCTTTTCAGCGTTTCAACCAGCCTTTTACTTTCGTGCACGAGCTGATAGTTCTGCATGGCGCGTTGCGCGACGTTGATTATCAGCTCCAGGTCGTCGAACGGCTTACTAAGAAAATCATATGCCCCGGCCTTGAGCGCGGTAACTGCCGCGTCCATCGTACCGTGGCTGGTCATGATAATTACGTGCTTATCGGCATTGACTTGTTTGAGTTTCTTCAACAGCTCGAGACCGCTCATACCGGCCATTCGGATATCGGTGAATACGACAGGAAAGGACTGTTTCTGGAATAGCACAAGCGCTTCTTCGCCGCTTTCGGCTTGCGTAACATGGTAGCCTTCGTCGGTGAGGACCTGTGCCACCATACCCCGAATAGACTGCTCGTCATCGACCACTAGTACGCGTCTTAGCATCTTTTAAATACCCTGTAGCTCATTATTAAATTTAATACATTCTGGCCCAGTAGCAACCTAGGCAGCCGTGTCTGTCATCGTGATCTCATCAACAAGGGCCGGAAATGTCATGATAAAAGCGGTTCCTGTCCCGATCTCACTTTCGATCCTGATTTCTCCTTTATGGTCCTTGATTATCCCGTAAGTTACCGACAGGCCTAGGCCGGTACCCTTGCCGGCCGGTTTGGTCGTAAAAAACGGCTCGAAGATCTTATCCTGAATATCTGCCGGTATTCCGGGCCCGTTGTCGGCAAAGATAAGCAACACATTCCCATCCTTGTCCGCGTCGGTGGTTATCCGAACCACGCCGGGGTTGCCCTCCATGGCCTGCTGGGCATTAATTCCGAAGTTCATGAGGACCTGCTGCAGTTGATTCGCATTCCCATTTATTAGCGGAACGTCCGACTCGAGATTTTGCTCGATTTTGACCTGATTAATGGTCAACTGATGGTCCATCATATCCATAGCCTGTTTCACAACGTCATTCACGCTGATCGGCTCATATTCCATTTTTTCCTGCCGTGCAAACCGCATCAAATTTGTAATGATCTCTATGCAGCGCTTGGTCTCTTGGGCGATGATGCTGATATTGTTGTGCAGCGGATCGTCCTCCTTGACCTTGCGCAGAGAAAGTTGTGCATGCCCGAGGATGCCCGTGAGCGGATTTTTCACCTCATGCGCAATGCCCGCGCTGAGCTGGCCAAACGCCGACATCTTCTCGGACTGAACCAGCGCGGCCTGGGCATTGCGAAGCTCCTCCAATCGTTTCCTCAGCTCGCCAGCCATCTTGTTGAACGATCCCGACAACACGCCAATCTCATCACGCGATGAAGTCTCGACGTGGATGCTGAAATCTCCTTGTCCGAGCTGGCGGGCGGCTTGCGTTAGTGTTTCCAACGGCCGGGTAAGGCGGCGTGCGAGAAAAACGCTTAGCAGCGCCGTGGCTACAAGCAAGGCTAGTGCGAGCAACATCAAGTTATTGAGAAGCTTTCGTGCGGTGAGGAAGGCGGCCGCCTTGGGGATCTGTGCGCCCGCCAGCAGTCCGCTGCTCTCGATGCGCGCGAGACCACCTATCATCGGTGTGCCGTCTTGCTCATACTCGATCGTGGATCCCAGCCAGTGCTCCTGCTCCAAGAGGCGGCCGACGTCGGGTATCCAGTCGGCATCGGCACGATCCACAATAAGCTCGAGGTTTTCGTGTGCGATCAGCGCACCCTCTGAGTCAACGATAAAAATCTGAAATGCAGATGGACGCCGCGCCAGACGTAGCAATGAATCAAGGCGAACCAGCGCCGTGACCACCGTTGGCTGATTACTGTTGACGGGGGTGTGCGCTACGGCAATCAACAGCAGTGGAAGATCCGAGGTCATCGTGATGTTTTCTACATACACCGGATTCATCCCCAGGCTTTGCACTGAGCGTTTGCGCTCCACGTGGTTCCGTAGAAATTTGTTGCCCGGTGCACCGACTTTTTCCATGGCCTTGGCATCATACATTGTGATTGGCTGGCCACTTTCGTTCTGAATACTAACGGCGACGAAATCGGGAAAGTTTCGAAAGAGGTCGCTGATCATGCCGGTCTTGCGCTCGGGCGCAAGCTGCGGATCACGGACCAGGTCGGAAAACACCTGGAGCTTTTCGCGGTAACTCACTAGCAGCGAGTCGGCTTCTTCCGCTACATTTACCGCGATCACGGAAGTGAGATCGCGGATATAGGTCGTCTTGTCCGTATTGAACAGGTTGGCCATCATTATAATGATTAGGCTGACAACGACGGTAATGACGACCAGAAACGTCACCAGGATCTTCAGGCGGATCGGAAAACGGGTTGGACTGATCATCTCTTGATCCCCTTACTTAAAATTTTCCATTTACGAGCGTCGTCTCATAGGCTACATTTCCGGCCGGATCGATTGCCTCGATCACAATCAGACTAACACCAGACTTGACGGGAAGCTGGTATTGAAACGCGCCGTCTTTGTTGATTGGAACGCGTCTGCCTTCCACGTAGATTTTCGCATTGGGTTCGGTTCGGCCGCGAAGTGTAACGGTATTGCTATGAACGACTTTGGGTGGTGATTGCACGCGTAATATGGGTGGCTTTTGGTCCTGTGCCATGATCAGTTTCCGTGATTCGCTCGGTGCGCTCTCCAGCCGATCCGTGATCGCATGCACGCGCCAGTAATAGCGCCCGCCTTTGAGATTACCATGTGCAAAAGTCGTGCCCGCCAGTCGCTCATCGACGAGAATCTGGCGGAATTCGGCGTCACGCGCGAGCACGAACCGATAGGCAGTGGCCGACTCGGTTGGTTTCCAGGAGAATGCAACCTTTGGCGGCAGACTGCGGAAGGAGGTGACCTTCGCATCGCGAGGAGACTTGAGCGCCGGCTCTGGTGGCAATTGAATCGGGCCGGATAGCTGTCCGTCGGCCCCGATTGTGACCCCGACGTTACTTCCAAGGCGTACGGTTTTTCCACCCACCAGAACTTCAGCGTTACCTTTATATATGGCCAGAGTCGATGACTGATCGGCGTTGACCGTCACACGAAACTCCACTTCATCGCCCGATCCAGCAGCGGCCTGTGCACGCAACTCCGCACCCGGCAAAGAGATTTGCAGATCGGTCGCGCCATTTCCGGATCCTGCGAGCTTACCTCGCAATTCCCCTTCCACTAGCAAGCGAAACGAGCGTGTCTCCCTTGCAAAGATTTCCGGCTTCATCTGTTGGAAGACAACCAGTGAGTTTTCACCAATATCGAGATAGCTGTCCTTATCAAACTCGATCAGAGCGCGTGCCCGGTCATAGGTTTGGATGGCATCCCGGTCAAACAGTGATCTTCCGACCTGGGCCGTGGACCAGGCGATGTCGCTGGCAGACTTCACATTGACTCTGTTGGTCATTTCGCGAAGCCTGGCTGCCGAGAAGGAGTCGACGCTCCCGTTACCATCGGTAATGACGACCTCGCGTGATTGAGTTTGCGTAACAGGCGTTGCTATGGAGCGCGCCATCTCCCTAATGCTGGTACCCAGAGGGAGATAGAGGTTGATGATCCCCAATACGACGAAAAAGAACAGAAGCGCAATGAGTACGGCGATTCCAACCTCGAGAACAGCCATACGCAGACGACGCTGCTGCTGGTCGTCCGCGTCAGTGTACGGCGATATCTGCTCCCTTTGCACTGCCATGCCCATGGACTTGTCTCCCGTTAGTAAGTGCCCTGCAGCCTGAAGAACCAACCCCTCACCGAGAAGTCATTGGCTGAGAACTCGTCGTCGGAGAAATCGGTCCCATTGTAGCCAACGCCCACACGCAAGTGTTTTATCGGGCGCCACATAAACTCAAGTAGCCATCCTTGTAACTTGTCTTTCGGCTCATCTTGCCAAAGTATGCGATACTCTGCGCCAACGTCGAACTTCTTGTAGAAGTTATAATTGAATCGCTGAATCGTCAGGTACGTATCACTGTCAATGCTCGGAGCACTCGGCGCAGCCTCCTCCAAGTGCTTGAAGGCCTGCTTACCGACCCACTCGAGCTTGGGCGTGATCTGAAATGACCACTCCACAGACAATACATCTGACTCCGTGATGAGATCATCGCTCTGGCTCTGGAACAGCGTCGGCGCATTCGACAGCTTGGTGTAGCGGAAAAGCGCATTAAATCTGTCGTTCGCGACCGGCCGGTAAGCGAGGCCAAGGCTGAGCTCATTGAACTCCGTCGTGTCACTACCAAGCGAGTCGTCCTCGGTGAAGCTATAGCGCCAGTAGCCAAGCATCTTCAAATCCGCGTTCAACAAGTACTCGGCGCGATTGGTTGTGAAGAACTGTTTGACATCCCGCGCACCCGTTTCCCTGCGTATCTCATTGCGTGTCGAGAGCATAAGGCCCCTGGCGTTGTCCCAGGTCACTCCGGCGGCTAACGCATAGCGCGTCGTCTTCTCGGGGCTGGTGTTGAGCTCGCTGCGCTCGCCCAGCACCAACAGGTCCAAACCATGGCCCAGATCCCAGCGTTGGCGCGCCCCGATTAGCGACAGATTGTCCTTGTCCTGGCCAAAACGCCGCCATTGATACTCAGTATAGAACGTCCCGGTGGCGCCGAGGTCACTTTCGGAGCCCACTACGGTGGCGCTCGAGCGGCCACTGCCGACCTCGTCCACGACCCGCTCGGCCAGGTAAATACGGTGTTTTTCAAGCTCATAGGTCACCCCGAGCTGGGCGGAATCACCGCGGGTACCGGTCGTGACATTCGCCCCCAGCTTGAGCTTGTCGCGCAGCTGGTAGTCCACCCCGAGGGTCGTCTGGTCATTGGTCGGGCCCTCGAGGGTCTGCTGGTGCTCGAGGTAGGAGTCAACCTTCTCCGACCACTTGACGTCGGCGCGTGCCGCCACCGTCGTGGACTCGATCTTGTTGCCGGCGGCGTCCACGCCGTCTGTATTTTGCAGCTCGGTGGTCAGCTTCCAGCGCTTTGCCTTGTGTTCCCACTGCACATCGGTCAGGTCCTGCTTGGCCGGCGTGGTCAGGCTCTTGTCGCGGTCGTGACGCCCGCGGATAACATCCTTGTTGTTGATCTTGTAGCTGAAGTTCACACCGGACTTCTCGGTGCCGCGCTCGGACTGCGTGCCATCGGAGGAGAAGCCCGGATCAAGTTGCTTGGTGTAGGCACCGAAGTAGAAGCGATCAGGGCGGCCAAACCACTCACCAACATCGAGCTCGGCGGCGAGCTTATAGGCATCCCCTTCGTTGTTGCCGGCGGCGGAGAGCGGGGTATAGGTGAAGCCGCCATCGGTGCTGTTAAAGACAATGGCCTCATCGCCCTTGCTTTGGGCGAACTCCGCCACGATGCGGCTGTTCTTACCGAAGCGGATCTCGGTGTCCACGCCCGCGAGCTCGTAGTTGCTCGATAACTGATCCTCATTGGCGTAGGTGGCCCCGACGGCGACGTGGTCACCGAGCTGTTGGCGCACGCGGACCCCGGTGTTCTTTTGCTCGAAGGAGCCCGAGCGGACTTCATAGTCGACCTGCACGAAAACGGGATTGCCTTGCAGCAAGTCCTGGTTGACCAGCCGATCGTCTGTTTGCACGCTTGCGATCGGGCGGTTGAAAATGATGCGACCCTCGTCATACTTGATCGTGTAATCGATATTTTGGCTCTGCGGCGTGCGGCTGAGCTCCAGGCCCGTGTCCTTATCCCTGACAATGAGTGCGACGTTTTCACTGCCCTCGATTACATCGCGCTGACTCAGGTAATATAAGGAGCCGCCGGTGGCGTTGAGCGTGTCGCTGACCTTGGCCTGGCGGACCTCGGCGGCAAAGGCCTCGGCCTTAGTATTGGGCTGGCCGTAGGAAGATTGCTTGTTGGACTCATAGGCGAAGCGCCCACCGAAGAGCGTGCGCTGATAGCCGGCGAGCTCAGTGCCCGAGAAGCTCACCGGGAAGTTACCTACAAGACCATGAATCTCGTCGCTGTCCACGGCCAGATAGAATTTGCCCTGGCTTTCGGTGTCATACACGATCGTGCTGGAATCCCCGTAGACCGGATAGAACTTGTCCGGATCGAGATTGGTGAGCAACCGATCGTTTTCTCTCTCGTCGAGATCATCGAAGAGATTGTCAAAATCCTGTGTACCGCTGTCGAAGGCCGAGGTAATCAGGTACTTGCCGGCGATGGTGCCCTTGAGGTAATAGGCCAGGCGTCCTTCCGACACGGTTTTCGTCTCCTCATCGAGCCCGGCGCCCTGCAGGAAGCCTTTACCGGTTATGCGACTGAACTTGGTATCGGCAAACGCCAGCAAGAACAGGCCTTGCTTGCGCACGATGATGCGCTCGATGGTGCCTTTATTTCCCTGTGGATCGGTCGCCTCGATCACGAGCTGGGTGGCGCCGACAGGCAGCTTAACGCTGGCGTTGAACGTACCATCGGCGTGGACCTCAACCGCCTCACCGTTAAACCGCACGCTGTTGCCGGGATCGGTGGCTCCCGGGACAAACAACTCCTCCGTGGAGATGGGCACGCCGTTGGGCGGAAGTTTCACGGTGAGATTAGGTATCGGCTCCGTTACCATGAGCGGGCCATTCTCATCGTGATCGGACACGGTGATGCGCAGATTGGCGATACGCATATATCCTGCCTTGTTGCGCACGATGAGCCCGAACACATTGGTGCCCGGCTTAAGCGCGACCTTGGTCATGAAGAAACCGTACGAATCGATCTCAACCGGCTGGCCATCGATTTCGACCTGATTATCCGGTGCCGTGCGCCCTGCAAGCGTATAGGTCACGACAACACCCCCGGATGAGCCTTCATCGTCGCTGTCGAACCCATTGACCTCGTAGCGCGCCGTTCTCTCACCGGCCGCCAACAGCTCCTTTTGCAGCTGGAGCAGCTCCACCCGCGGTAATGGCACCGATCCTTGCACCAGCCCGCCTTGGGAGTCCCTGACCTGGATCGCTAAGCGATCCTTTCCGTTCGCCTCCACCTGCGTGGCAAAGCGACTATCGGTCTTGATCGGCTGTGACTGCTCGTCGATTCTGACGAGCGCCTCGCCGCCTTGGTAACGGTCGTGCACCTTGGCGCGTTCGACCTTCGTGAGCGTGCTCGTGATCTCGACTCGACGGTTTATCTCCCGCCCTGTGTCGGTCTTGTTGCTGGCGATCGGTCGCGATTCGCCGTACCAGCGAACCACGAATTGCTCGGCCGGCAGTCGCTCCACGTTAACCAGGTAATCGCGCGCCGTCTGTGCGCGCTGCTTCGATAGATCCGCGTTGTAGTCATCCGCACCGACCCAGTCGGTATGTCCTTCGATCACGATCTTCTCACCCGGGTACTGACGGATTAACTGCGCCGTGTCGCTCAGGAGCTTGATGGCGCGTGGTGTCAGCTGATCGGAGCCGGAATCGAAGGCCCCGCCACTGAGGTTGAGCGATACGGCGGTGGCCCGATTTACGCCAAATAATTGGCGTGTGCTGCGGGACTGGGTGCCGTCGGCAAACTTCACCTCGAGCTGGTATTGATAGATTGCCCCCGGGCGCAGCAGCTGCTGGGAGCGCCCGAGCCCGTCCCACGGGATCGTGCGCGGCGGCGCGCCCCGGCCCGATAGCGTGCGCACGGCCTTTTCCTGGGCGTCGCGAATCACCAATCGCCACGATTTAGCCGCACCGGCACCGTCAACCGTCACCGCGAATGCCACCGGCGCCTTCAGTTGGTTACCGTTGTACTCGAGCGAGCCGTCCAGTGACTGGGTGCGGAACTGGATCTTGCTCTGCGGCAGCTCTGCGATCATGTCATTGACCAGCACCGTCAGGGACTCCGCGTGCCCGAGGATGCGGATCGGCTGCTCGTCGATCTCGGTCTGTACCAGTACGCCGCTTTGTCCGGGCTGGCCGATCTTCTCGACGGTGTACTCATAGTGAATGCCGAAGTTGGCCTTGGCGAGCAGGCCCGGGGTGACCGTCAACACCAGCGCCTCCGCCGTGCTGGCGCCGGCAATACC
>CAXMNC010000053.1:0-9474 GCA_964194625.1 Acidiferrobacterales bacterium | reverse complement strand
CATACACCCAGCCGTCGATGGCGGCACGAAACCCGCGGCCCCGGGCTTCGCGGGCGCCACGCTGGTCTGCGATTGTGCTGACAATCAAGTCGCCGTAAAAATCAAGGGCCAGTGCGCCCATAACCACGTATGTGGTTGCACGAAGTGCTGGAAGCCGGCAGGTGCGCTATTCGCGCAGATAGCGGTTGTCGGGCGCGACAACCTTGGGGTGGTCGCAAATGAGGACAAGCTCGAAATCGTGGACCCGAGCGCGACCATTCAACGCTATGCCTGCGACGGTTGCGGGGTTCACATGTATGGCCGAATCGAGAACGAGAATCACCCGTTTTTCGGATTGGATTTCATCCACACCGAGCGATCCAACGAAGACGGTTGGGCGCCGCCGGAGTTTGCGGCGTTTGTCTCGTCGATCATCGAGTCCGGAACGAAACCCGCCGACATGGATGCGGTCAGGGCAAGGCTGAAGCAACTCGGCCTCGAGCCATACGACTGCCTCTCGCCGGCATTGATGGACGCAATCGCAACCCACACCGCCAAGGCCGCGGGTGTGCTCAGTTAATGAATGGATGATTTTTCAAATTGTGACTCTATGACCAACCCAAGATCCGTTTAGCCGGGATTGATGCCAACGATGTTGCGGATGCAAATCGAGTTCACATCGTACAAGGCTTCGGCAATACAGACTTGGCGTTCAGGAATTTTGTTGAAGTCGTCTTGTTGGGGTGAGGTCGAAGCACGGCATGGTTAGTTGTCCTCCGGCTATCGACACGCGGCGTTCGCGTCGGCGCCGGGCACAGGAAGGAAACTGAGTCGACGGCAGCGCCTATTTACCGATACAAAAGGTGGCGAATATACGTCCTAGTAGATCTTCGCTAGTAAATTCGCCGGTTACCTCATTCAGCGCCTGTTGCGCCAAGCGCAATTCCTCTGCTGCAAGCTCACCGGCCCGTGTTTGCGCAAGACAACGATGTCCGGCTTGTACATGATCACGCGCGCGACGTATCGCGTCGAGATGACGTCGACGAGCAGTAAAGCTGCCTTCACCGGCCGCCTGAAATCCCATACAGCGCTTAAGATGCTCGCGCAATGCATCAAGCCCGTCACCGGTCTTGGCCGACAGCGCCACCTCGGTTCGCCCCTGTGTTTCCTGCACGCCCGCGGCACGACCGGTGAGATCGATCTTGTTGCGAATAGCCGTTACCGCAAGCTTTGCTGGCAATTGTTCGAGCAGGCCGTTAAGCACGGTGTCATCAACTGAATCGTCATCGATTACCAACAGAGTTCGATCCGAGCGCTCCATGGCGGCGCGGGCGCGGCGCATGCCCTCTGCTTCCAGTGCATCACCACCTTCACGCAAACCAGCCGTATCCAACACATGCATGGGCATACCGTCGATATCAATGCGTTCGCGCAACACGTCGCGGGTGGTGCCGGGGGTGGTGCTGACAATCGCCGTGTCTTGCTGGGACAATGCGTTCAACAGACTAGACTTACCGGCGTTTGGTGGGCCCACTAACACCACGGTTATGCCATCGTGCAGCAAGCACCCCTGGCGCGCCGATTCAGACAGATCGTTTAGGCTTTCGGCAATTACAGAAAGCTGACTTGCGATCTTGTCGTCGGCCAAAAAATCGACCTCCTCTTCGGGAAAGTCGATGGCCGCCTCTATGTAAGCGCGCAACGCGATTAATTGTTCGACGGTCTGTTGCACCCATTCGGAGAACTTACCGTCCAGCGACCGCAACGCGCCGCGCGCCGCGCTCTCGGAACTGCTCTCTATCAAATCGGCAACCGCTTCCGCCTGCGCCAAATCGAGCTTACCGTTGAGAAAGGCCCGCTCCGAAAACTCCCCCGGGCGCGCCATCCGCGCGCCAAGCGCGAGTACGCGCTTGAGTAACATGTCCATCACTACCGGCCCACCATGGCCGTGCAGCTCGAGCACATCTTCGCCCGTGAACGAGTGCGGCGCCGGGAAGTACAAGGCAATGCCGCGGTCGATGGGTTGCTGCGCGGCATCCCGAAACGCGCAATAGCTCGCAAACCGTGGCGCTGGCAGCTTGCCGATCAGGGCCTGAGCAACCTGCCGCACGGCCGGCCCAGACACTCGGACCACACCGATACCACCATACCCCGCGGGCGTTGCTACCGCACCAATGGTGTCGCTAATCGGCGCAGGCGTTACTTCGCCTTTGCCGCGATCATGCGTGTAATCTGCCACTGCTGGGCAATGGATAGGATGTTGTTGACCACCCAGTAAAGAACCAGGCCAGCCGGAAAGAATAGGAAGAACACCGTAAATACGATGGGCAGCGCGCTCATGATGCGTCTTTGCATGGGATCAAGCTGCGCCGGGCTGAGTTTTTGTTGCACAAACATGCTTGCACCCATTATCAACGGCAAAACGAAGTACGGGTCGCGCACGGAGAGGTCCATGTACCACAGAATAAACGGCGCTTGACGCATTTCCACACTTTCAAGCAATACCCAATAGAGCGCAATGAACACCGGAATCTGAATCGCGATCGGCAAGCACCCGCCCAATGGATTGATCTTTTCCTTTTTGTAGAGCTCCATCATCGCTTGATTAAAGCGCTGTTTATCGTGCCCCATCCGTTCTTTGAGGCTTTGCAGCCTGGGTTGCATGCGCTTCATGTGGGCCATTGACCTATAGCTCGCGGCCGAAAGCGGGTAGAACACCAGCTTAATTGAAAGCGTGAGCACGATGATGGCCCAACCCCAGTTTCGAACCCATTGATGGATGTACTCTAGGAGCCAAAACAAGGGCGCGGATATAAACGTCAGCCACCCGTAGTCGCGGGTCAACACCATTCCCGGCGCCAGACGTTCGAGTCGATCGCGCTCCTTAGGTCCGACATAAAGCGTGGTCGCCAATCGGCCACTATTGCCCGGCGCGATCGTGGTCGGCTGCAATTGCTTGAGCCCAATCGTATAGCGATTGCCCTCGAGCGCATTTGTGTAATAACGATTGGGCTCTTCGGGCGGCGGCAACCAGGCGGAGACGAAGAATTGTTGCAACATCGCGACCCAACCACCGGTGACGTCGAGCTCAAGGGGCTCCTCCGCCATTTCCGAGAATGGAATCTTGTCGAACTTGTCTTCCGGCGTGTAGATCGCACCGCCTGTGAAGGTGGGTAGCCGGGTTAGAAAGCCGCCTTTAGATTCGACATAGTTACGCCGGAACTGTCTATACAAGTGCCCCTGCCACGTCTGGCTAGAATTGTTCTCTACTAGGTATTCAATATCGATAACGTAGGCATCGCGACGAAACGTATAGACCTTGGTGTATTGCACACCATCGCTCTGCCAGCGCAACGGCACCTTGAGTTCGTCTTTACTATCCGCCAACACGTAACGATTGTTGCTGGCTGTGTACTCGGTCTTGTGGTTCGGATACGGGCCGCCGGTGCCGATCAAACCCGATTGGGTAACATACAGATTCTTGGTCTCGTCGGTCAGCAACTTAAACCGTGGACGGAGAGCGGGCGCGGGTGCAGCCTGGAAAAAGTCGGTATCGACGGCCACCGCATGCTTGCGCAGCTTGACCACGCGTAGACCGCCCCCGGTCGTATCAATGACAGCATCGAATAGGTCGGTAAGTACTTCGATACGGGTGCCCCGCTTTGTGTCCGTGCTCGCCGCTTCACTCACGGTGGGAGTAACCGGCGTCACAGAGCTGGGCGCAGTGGGTACTGGCGCTTCCACCGCCGGTGCTTCCGGCAGCTCCGTCGGAGCAGTTGCCGTCGCTGGCGGCTGCCCGGGAGCGGGCGGCACTTTGCGGTTCTCCAGCTGCCACGCCTGGGCGATCATGAAACCAATGATCGCCAGGGCAATAATGAGCAGAAAGCGATTATCCATGGCCGATGTTTTCACCGCGATCGCCGGGGACTGGGTCGTAACCCCCCGCGTGCCACGGGTGGCAACGCAACACCCGCCTGCCCGTAAGCCAAATGCCCTTACCCACACCGTGATGGTGGATCGCGGCCAAGGCGTATTCTGAACACGTCGGATAGAACCGACAATTGCATCCGAGCATGGGGCTTATGGCGTAACGATAGCCCCTTAGCAGTGTGGTGAAGACTTTTTGCATTTCTCTATGATACCGGTCCAATGCCCTTGCAGCGATGCTTGTAAGGCGGCGTTCTCGCTGTCGGCGGCCGCCGCATGGGCAATGACCACCAGATCCAAGCCTTCAAGCCGTTGCTGATGCCGGCGAGCCGATTCTCGGATCTGCCGTTTAACGCGATTGCGCACCACTGCGGCCGTAGAAACCTTGCGCGAGACTACCAGCCCGATGCGCATATGCGGCAGTGTGTTGGAAGCAGCGAACACAGCGAAACAATGATCACGCGATTTAAACCCCTGCCGCAACACAGCTGTGAACGCCGGCGGGCGTAACAAACGATATGCCTTGGGTAGTCCTTGTCTGGCGCGAGCTGACGTATCAGACACTAAGCCGCGCGCGCCCTTTGGCACGGCGGGCGTTTATCACCGAGCGGCCAGCGGCGGTGCGCATGCGCGCACGAAAGCCATGTGTGCGTTTCCGCTTTAACACACTTGGTTGATAAGTTCTTTTCATTACTGGTGCCCCTTGAATTACAGTGTTTGCTACGAATGGGCCGGCAACTTACTGCCTTCGAACCATGTTTGTCAACCATTGTCGATTACAACCGGTTGTATCCATTAGGGTACGTGTGCACCTGTAGATAACAGTTGCGTTTGGAGATAGACTCTGCGGCCCCCTCGCGATCGGAACGATAACAAAATGACACAGCCCTCTCTGTGGTCAAACTGTTTAACTCGGTTAGAACAGGAACTTTCGGCACAGCAATTCAACACCTGGATACGTCCGCTTCAGGCAGTCAAAGAAGAGCATACGCTGCGTTTGTTGGCACCTAATCGCTTTGTCATGGATTGGGTTAAGGAACGCTTCCTCACGCGTATTGCCGAGCTTGCGACCCAAACTGATACCAGTCCGCAACTAAATGTGTCAGTGGAAGTTGGTGGTGAGGAGCGCACCCGGGTTGAATTGAAATCAGCGCAACCAATGCGGGCCACTCCAAAAGCGACGCCTGTTGTCGGTCAACTTAATGGTGAATTTACTTTTCACAATCACGTTGAAGGAAAATCTAACCAACTTGCGCGGGCAGCCGCTAGACAAGTTGGTGAAAACCCGGGGGGCAACAACAACCCGCTATTTATCTATGGTGGCGTTGGGCTCGGTAAAACCCATTTGATGCAGGCGGCCGGCCACTTACTGCTAGGGAAAAACCCGAATGCCAACATTGCCTACGTACACTCAGAGCGTTTTGTATCAGATATGGTAAAGGCCTTGCAACACAACACCATTAGTGAATTCAAGCGGTTTTATCGATCACTCGATGCTTTGCTGATTGATGACATCCAATTCTTTGTCCGCAAGGAACGGTCTCAAGAGGAATTCTTCCATACTTTCAATGCCTTACTGGAGGGGCAGCGACAGATTATTATCACCGCTGATCGCTTTCCAAAAGATCTAGTCGGGCTAGCCGAACGTCTTATCTCGCGGTTTGGGTCAGGCCTAACCGTCGCCATTGAGCCGCCCGAGCTAGAAACCCGAATGGCGATCCTGATGAAGAAGGCGCTAGCTGACGGTGTGACACTACCGGAAGAGGTTGCATATTTTGTTGCCAAACGTATTCGTTCTAACGTTCGCGAACTTGAGGGCGGATTACGGCGCATCCTGGCCACTGCATATTTTACTGGTCGTGCTATCGACGTTGCCCTAGCAAGTGAAAGCCTGAAAGATTTACTGGCCTTTCAAGAGCGATTGGTGAATATCAATAATATCCAAAAGACCGTCGCTGAATATTACAAGATGCGCGTTGCTGACCTACATTCCAAGCGCCGCTCTAGACAAATAGCTCGACCGCGGCAGATGGCCATGACACTTGCAAAGGAGCTAACCGCACATAGTCTGCCTGAGATTGGCGACGCATTTGGTGGCCGTGACCATACCACCGTTTTACACGCTTGCCGAAAGATTAATGAGCTTGTTGGGAGTGATGTTCGGATAAAAGAGGACTACGATAATCTCATGAAGATACTGACTACATAAAGGTGTGGACCACTTGTGGACAATTACTAATAGTTCCCTCACCACACTATTTATGCAAGGATATCCACCAGGTGCTCCTGCACTTAGCCACAAGTCTGCACACAAACTGAGTTGACAAAGTGACTGCCCCGACCGCCTTAAGCCCACTTATTAATACTACACACAGGGCCAATTACTACTATAACTATTTTTATTAATTACAATACTTAAGTTAGTAACCGAACACAAATATCGTAAATAGACAGCCATGCAAATTAGTATTAACCGGGATGAGTTACTAAAACCTCTGAGTTATGTAGCAGGTGTAGTGGAACGTAGACAGACACTACCGATTCTATCGAACGTAAAACTGCGCTGCTATGAAGGTATATTGGAATTGACAGGAACTGATCTCGAGGTCGAGGTAATCACGACGGTTAGACTGGATGGGGCACAAGAAGGTGAAGTAACCATACCAGCCCGCAAGCTCTATGACATATGCCGGGCACTACCGGCACAGGCGGAAATCAAGATTAGCCTAGATGGGGAACGGGCGCGTGTACAGTCCGGAAAAAGCCGGTTTACACTGGTAACCTTACCAACAGCAGATTTCCCAAGCGTAGAAGCAGAGAGCTGGGATCTAAACTTAAATTTACCGGAACGAGACCTCAAGCAGCTGCTTGATAAAACGCAATTTTGTATGGCTCATCAGGACGTGCGTTACTACTTAAATGGGTTGCTGTTGGAGGTAAAAGAGAGCCAACTACGTGCGGTAGCCACTGACGGCCATCGTATGGGGCTAAGTGAAGTAAAGTTAGGACAAGCCACCAATGAAGATCGTCAGGTAATAGTGCCCCGAAAAGGTGTACAGGAGATTAGCCGATTTTTAGATAGTGGCGAGCGCCAAACAGAGCTTAAACTAAGCCGTAATCATGTGCAGGTAGGGGTAGAGGGTATAACACTTACTTCAAAGCTTATTGATGGGCGCTTCCCGGACTACACACAGGTCATGCCAAAGAGCCACCGAAATATTGCACGCATGAATCGCCTATTGTTGCGAGAGGCGCTAGGTAGAGCGGCAATCCTAGCTAATGAGAAGTATCGTGGGGTTCGCCTTACACTTAGCGCCGAGAAGATAGTCATCAATGCACATAACCCCGAGCAAGAGGAGGCAGAAGAGGAGATCGCCGCCACCTATAGCGGTGAGGAGCTAGAAATTGGGTTCAATGTGAATTACGTCATTGAAGCGATTAATGGATTGGAAGGGGAAGAGGTAGAGCTGGGGCTTAATGATGCAAACAGCAGCTGTACGCTGCAAGCACCAGAGCAGCCGCAGACCCGTTATATTGTAATGCCAATGCGTCTCTAGAGGAGGCCGCTACCTACCTATGGGCCTCACGCGCCTGGAGGTAACCAACTTCCGCAACTTTAAGCAGGCCAACCTACGCCCAAGCCGTGGGTTAAATGTCATTGCCGGCGCCAATGCCAGTGGTAAGACAACCCTACTC
Source organism: Acidiferrobacterales bacterium (assembly GCA_964194625.1). Lineage (GTDB taxonomy): Bacteria > Pseudomonadota > Gammaproteobacteria > Acidiferrobacterales > SPGG2 > SPGG2. The sequence continues at coordinate 1,872 of CAXMNC010000053.1, read as the reverse complement.
GAAGCCATACACACCCTAGGAATGGGACGCTCATTTCGCAGTGGTGGGTCGCACCAGATGGTGCGCTACGGCACAGACGGCCTGATCGTACATGGGCGCTATCGCACGGAATCGGGTGCCGATATTGCGCTTGGGGTTGAGCGAACCCTGTCTGGACGGCGCATCAAGGTCAATGGTAAATCTTGTGACGGCGCCCGCGCCTTGGCAGAGATATTGCCCTTACAAGCGATCGTGCCGGATACACGCTATTTGTTTATCCATAGCGCCCAATCACGACGCGCGATCATGGATTGGGGGTTGTTCCACGTGGAACCACAGTTCTATCCGTTGTGGTTGTGCTACCGACGGGCCCTGCACCAACGAAATTCGGCCCTGAGCGATGGCGCCCGGGCACTAGAGGCGTGGGACCATGAACTGGCAAGCTTGGGCGAAAAGGTACACACCCTAAGACAGCGTTATGTCGATAGCTTGCAGCCCCGAGTGGTGGCACAGGCTTCTGCACTACTGGCCGAGGAGGGCCTGGAGCTGGAGTTACGGCCTGGTTGGGCGAGCGACCAACCGCTGGCGCACGCCCTGATCAAGGATCGGGAGCGTGATCGAGCCCATGGGTATACCCACGCGGGCGCCCACCGGGCGGATCTTAAGATTAGATTAAACGGATTGCCCCTTAAAGAAGGTGCGTCGCAGGGGCAGCAAAAGCTTGCGATTATCGCCCTGCGCCTGGCGCAGGTAGAGCTTGTACGACAGCAACGCGGGCGCCGGTGTCTATTGCTGCTCGACGACGTCTCGGGCGAGCTCGATCACGAACACCGGGCGCGGCTAATGGCGGTAGCCGCGGCGTTAGATGCGCAGGCCTTCGTCACGATCACGGAGCCGGCAGAACTTAATACCGATGTCTGGCAGGATTGCAAAATGTTCCACGTGGAACATGGACACGTGCGCGAGGGCTAGGCCTTAGCGATTGTTTTCTGCGCGTCAGCACCTATATATAAGGTAGAATACGAACGTAAAGCGACGCCCTATGAGCAAACAAGCAGCCAAGAAAACCAGCTACGATTCCGGCAGTATTCAGGTCCTAAAGGGTCTGGATGCGGTCCGCAAGCGCCCAGGCATGTACATCGGCGATACCGATGACGGTACCGGCCTACATAGGATGGTGTTCGAGGTGGTGGACAACGCCATCGACGAGGCCCTAGCCGGGTTTTGCAGCGAGATCGAGGTCAAGATCCACGCCGATAACTCGATTACCGTCATCGATAACGGCCGCGGCATCCCCACCGAGGTCATCGCAGAAGAAGGGCGCTCGGCGGCCGAGGTCATCATGACCGTGTTGCATGCCGGCGGTAAGTTCGATCACAACGCCTACAAGATCGCGGGCGGTCTACACGGGGTTGGGGTGTCAGTGGTCAACGCCCTATCAGGCTCGCTGGCGCTAACCATTCGCCGCGATGGCAAGACTTTTACACAGAGTTATTCACTGGGGCGTCCCAAAAAGCCACTTAAGGTGGTCGGTGAGGCAGCAGATAGCGGCACCAAGGTCCACTTCAAACCCAGCGCCGACGTGTTTGGCGACACCACGTTCCACTACGATATCCTCGCCAAACGACTGCGCGAGCTTTCGTTTCTGAATTCAGGGGTGCGCATCGTTTTGTTTGACGAGCGTAGTGGCAAAGAAGATATATTCGAGTACAAAGGCGGTATCGCCGCCTTTGTCGCCCATCTCAATCGAAATAAGACACCATTACATCCCAAGCCCATCGATATCAGGACCGAAAAAGGCCAGGTCTTGGTCGAGTTATGCATGCAGTGGAACGATTCCTACCAGGAAAACATTTTTTGTTACACGAATAACATCCCCCAGGCAGACGGCGG
>CAXMNC010000052.1:0-3964 GCA_964194625.1 Acidiferrobacterales bacterium | reverse complement strand
GTGCCCCATGATGCGCATCGCCTGGTTCAGCGCCAGGCGCACCACCGGCTCGCCAACGCGCGCGCCCAGTCGACCGAGAAACGCGCCGACATCCTCGGGGGTTGCCGCGTCGAGCTGCACCAACCGCCCGGTCAGCATCAGGCCCCAGGTAGACGCGTTAACGAATAACGAATGGCTCTTACCGAGATGCTTGTCCCATTGCCCTTGCGCGAGTTTGTCGCGGATCAGTCGATCGGCGGTGTCCGCATCGGGGATTCGCAATAGCGCCTCCGCCAAGCACATGAGCATGACCCCTTCTTCGGAGGAAAGATCGTATTCGTGCATAAAGGCGTCGAGTCCGCCTTGGGTCTTGCTCTTTTCGCGTACGGCGAGGACCAGCTTGCGTGCTTGCTCGGCCACACGCGCGTTGGCATCGGCGTCGATTTCCGCCTGCGGTAACAGGGCCTCTAAAGATGTCGCCTCATCGGCGAGGAAGGCGTCGCGGATAGCGACACGCAGCGGGTCTAGGGTAGGTAGCTCGTTTACGAAAATCATGGCAACCCCTGTGTCAGATTCAAGCACCGAACTCGATAGATTGCCCACGCTGCGGCATGGTTTGACAAAGGATCGGCCAATGAATGTGAAAAAGCAACTCACCTGAATTTTTCACCACAGAGCACACAGAGACCACAGAGATTATTGAATTTCTTTAGATTTTATTCATGGTGGCGAAGTGTGGGTGACGCAAACCTTTGCATCATCGCAGCGCAGGTCCTCACCTCGCTTAACGCTATGTTTTCTCTGTGAACTCTGTGATCTCTGGTGTGAGTGATGCAATATCCGGGTTAGAGCGGGCGGTGCACAAGTACCGCCGCTAACACATAAAGCACGAGCGCTAGCACCACCACCGCGGTGAAACCGAAGTGGATAGCGAGCAAGGTTGCCAGGGCCGCACTAACCACTGAGGCAAAGCCATTGATACCCCATGCCCAGGGAATGAAATCCGGGGCGTGGGCTGCCAGTTTCGCGAGTCCCAATGGGAACGGCATGCCCATACAGAATGCCAGCGGCGCGATCAAGCCAAGCGCGGCAGTGATCTTGGCGGCATCCGGTAGCGCAACCAGCCATGGAGAAATGGCTGCAAGTAAAAGCACATAGACCAGACTTATTCCAACAATACCGGCCACGGCGGCGGCGATCGGCGAGAAAGTGGTGTTTTCCAATCGTCGTGCCAGACGTACCGAGTAGCCGCTACCAAGTCCGGCAAACACAAGAAATCCGCTAAGCACCACCGCGATCGCATACAGCGGGTGGTTGAGGAACAGGATAAACTTTTGGATGAATGCGATCTCTATGAATATGAAGGCCAGCCCCAGCGCGCCGAAAAAAAGCCCCATGCGCGCGCCGGTAGGCAGACCCCGACTGCGCTCGGTGATCCACAGCGGCACAAGGATCAAAGCGATGCCAACGATCAGGGCCTGCACGATGGTGGCGACGAGAATCAGATAACCCCACTCTACTAATGAGCTCCTGCCACCTTGCGGTAGCGCCAAAAACTCCGGTAGTGAGCGCCATTTGAAGAAGTGGAAGAAATGGGGCTTATCATCGGTAGCCGGGGTGATATGGAACTTGTAACGATCCAAGAAATCAGACCGTGCCGCGCTCAATAACGCGGTCGCGCCGTCGAATAGGTAGGCCTCGTCGAGGAGATTGAATCGGTTGGCCTCGCTTCGTTCCATGCCTGAGTAATACGCCACGTCGAAAGACCGGCGTTCACAAAACTCCCGAATCGCGACCACATCCGATTCTGTCAAGTGGCCGTTCTTAACCAGCAAGGTGCTGGTGTTCCAGCTTCGGATCAATGCCAAATGGCGCGCGGGCGTGGCGACCCCCGAGCGTTTCAATGCGTCGATGGCAGTGCCAAATAGCTTGAGGCTGTCGCGAGGCGGTAGTTGCAACCAACGGGTGATGGCCAGTAGGCCGTTTGGTGCAAGATGTTCGAGATACGCTTGCAGGGCTTCAACTGTATAAAGGTAGCTTTCACTCAAAGCATGAACGCCCGCATTTGCGGCGCCGAAAGAGTCGAGCATTGCCACATGAATCAGGTCATAGCGTTTGGCGCTACGTGTTACATAACCACGGGCTTCGGCAACATCGATGCGTACACCAGGGGCGTCATACAGATGACCCGCGTAATCGGCATGGCGATTCTTTACGAGATCAACCACGAGTGGATTAAGCTCTACTGCCTCGATCGTCTCGGCTTGGTGATAAAGGGCGAGCAGAACATCTGAACCGCCGCCGGCTCCGAGGATGAGAACGCGGGGGCGTCGCAAGATATGATAGGCGAGTGCTGACGACATATCGTCCAGATACGCCAGCTGCTTGTGTGTTCCATCGTAACGCGTGATAACGCTCAACCCATCACCATCGGTGAAGACCGCCAATTGCGGGGGTGGTTCTTGTTTGGTGTTGAGACTCAAGCCCGGTGCATAACGAAAGGGGATGGCCGGGCTCTCGACCACCGTGAGCACCCCGAGTGGGCTAGACTGCTCGCTCAGAATCTTGGCGTCTACAACCTGTAACGCTTGGCTGAGCCCCTTGTACGGCGAGATGCGCAGCCCAAGCCAACTGTGTGAGAAACCAAACAGCAACACGACGACACCGGCGATGATGGTAGGTAGTGGCCAGCGCGGTAACTGCGAGTAATAACGGAGGTTGGCAATGACCGCGGCTAGCAATGCCAGCCCTACCAGCACCTGAACACTGCTCTCGGGGCGCAATACAAACAACAACAGGATAATACCCAATGCGCCGGTACCCGCGCCGAGAAGATCGGACAGATAGATGCGGTTAATTTGTTCCTTGTACTGTATGAACGCGAGACCTATGCAGCTGGCAGCGAAAAAGAAAGGCACAAACAACAAGAGATAAATGAGCAATAGATAGATGTACTGCGTCGGATCCCACATAACTTCTAATGCGTTGAAGGGTACTCGCTGGGCAAGTGCGAAACAGACAACCATCGATACGCCGAAGAGCATCGCGCTTGCGATGTACACAGCGGCAAAGCGTTGTTGCAACCATCGCCTTGTGAGCGCAAGAAATGTCCCACTGGCCCCATATCCAAGCAAGGCCAGGCTGATGATCATATAGGCGAAGTGGTGCCATTGAATGATAGACAGCAACCGCATGAGCAAGATCTCATACGCGAGTGCAGCAGCCGAGATCAGGAAGATCGAAACGAACAGTAGGAAGTATCGTCCCTCGCTCGGCATTGGCGTTTGCCGATTCATGGCCTTATTGGCGTGGGCAGTGATAAGATTTCACTCTTAATACGCGACACCTTAGAGCAACGTATCAGTGTTTACCGGTGAGCGGAACAAAACGCACCGGCAACACTTGGCGCGTCGTTACTTTTCCATCCTTGGTCTTCTGCACCAGCAACAACTGTTGCACAAAGAAACGACCACCTACTGGGATAACCATGCGCCCGCCGGGCTTGAGCTGATCAATCAACGGCGGCGGAACGTGGCTCGCGGCAGCCGTCACCACGATCACGTCAAACGGGGCGTGTTCCGCCCATCCGTAATAGCCGTCAGCGAGACGAGTGGTCACGTTCCTGTAACCGAGGCGATGAAGTCGCGCGTTGGCTTGTTCCGCCAACGGCGCGATAATCTCGATTGTGTAGACCTCTTTTACCAGGTCCGATAGTACAGCCGCCTGGTAGCCCGAGCCGGTCCCCACTTCCAGCGCCACGTCATCACCGTCTAACGCCAAGAGCTCTGTCATCAATGCAACAATGTAGGGTTGCGATATGGTTTGGCCGTGGCCGATCGGTAGCGGACGGTTTTTGTATGCGGACGGCTCGAGGTCATCGGGTACAAACTCATGGCGTTTAACAGTAGCCATGGCTTGCATGACGCGAGGATCGAACGCTTGCCTGCCCGTCGCCTTGCTTGTGTACCAAATATCCACTTCGATG
>CAXMNC010000051.1:0-43018 GCA_964194625.1 Acidiferrobacterales bacterium | reverse complement strand
CAGGTAGAACAATATCGCAATGGCCAGGAAAAGGTATTCGGATATTTCGTGGGACAGGTCATGAAGGCTACGGGTGGCAAAGCGAATCCAAAACAGGTCAACGAAATCTTGAAGAAAAAATTAAAAGATTAATGCTCTGGATTATGCGGGTGTAATCGTCATTGTTCTTTTATGTCGTCGAGTATTTGCACTGCCGCGTGTATAACTGCGTTTCGCCTAAGCAACAACTGCCAACGTCTACCACCAAGTTGTCTCCATAAGAACGCAGAGCGCGTGGCGGCAAGTAATAATGATCGTACCTTGTCAGCGATACTCGGGTTTTCCAGATACCTTTGTTCACCGTTCACTATGATGCGTGGCGTGGACGTGCTCAGAGTCATGGTGTATAAGTCAGCCAACTTTGCCGCTAGGTTTGGGTGTATGTGCTCGTTCGGATCCTTGTTCTCAGCACGGAAGAATTTCATCTGAGCAATGGTCGATTCTATTCCATCGCGAATAGCCGATAACATGGCACTATTGTCCGAGAGCCGGCGTTCTAGTTGGAGCACATTGATTACGTAGCGAGCCATTTCCATATCGTTTGGGCCCGCGTGGCCCCTAAGCTTATCTTTGAGAAGCTGCAAACCCAGCGCCACGCCACGTGGGCCGCTATAAATGTCATCGATAGTCGCCGAATCGATTTCAAGCACGCTGTTGATGCTTACTGCAATCGCGGTGGGGTCGGCATGACCTTCACGAGCCAGCTGCTGTAGCAGACGGGTCGCCTGGAAGACACCGGCGAGGGCGAGGGTTCTATCTCTAAGTCGACTGTTCACGTGAGACATTTTCTACGGTGGTGACACGTTATCAGCACGCTGTTAGACATTGACTTGGCTGACTAGGCAGTCTAAATCACGACATCATTGGAACATCTTTGGGTGAAAACGGACATAGAGGCATGCGGGATTCAGCCGGACCACGTGTAGGGTTGATTCTGTCAGGCGGCGGTGCGCGAGCAGCCTATCAAGTCGGTGTGCTCAAGGCGATTGCGCAAATGCTACCCAAGGGTGCCAGCAATCCTTTCCCAATCATCTGTGGCACGTCGGCTGGTGCCATAAATGCTGCCGTGCTGGCGATCTATGCAACCCGCTTTCAAGAAGGGGTTAAACGACTGGGCCTAGTTTGGAAGAACTTCCGAGTGCATCAGGTGTTTCGCGCTGACGCGATTGGCGTTCTCAAAAGTGGCCTACATTGGTTCATAGCCATGTCGCTTGGCGGCATCGGCAAATACAATCCGACGTCCTTACTTGACCGTACGCCACTGCGGCGTTTCCTAGCGCGTTACGTACCCTGCGAAGAGATACACGCATCAATCGACGCCGGTGCAATACGAGCGATCAGTGTCACCGCGTCTGGGTATACATCTGGTAAATCGGTGAGTTTCTATCAAGGTGTCCCTTCCTTGATACCTTGGGATCGTGCGCGACGGGTAGGCAAGGCCTCCGAGATCACCATCGATCATTTGATGGCATCGTCGGCCATCCCTTTTGTATTTCCAGCTGTGCGAGTTGGGCGTGACTATTTCGGCGACGGCTCAGTCGGCCAGATGGCGCCGATTAGTCCCGCCCTACATTTAGGCGCCGATCGTGTCTTGGTGATCGGGGTGCGCCAACCTATGAGCCGCGATGCTCCCAGTGCAGATCCTGCGTCATACCCGCCACTGGCCGAGGTGGCAGGCCACATTTTAAATAGCATCTTTCTGGAGAGTCTGGAGGCCGATCTCGAGCGCCTTCAGCGCATCAATAAAACCATAGGTGCGATTCCCAGCCACGAGCTAGAAGAGGGCGGTGTGAAGTTGCGCCATGTCGACGTGTTGGTAATCTCGCCGAGTGAGGATCTAGGAGAAATTGCCCAACGCTTCGCCCACCACCTGCCGCGACCGGTGCGATTTCTTCTGCGTGGGGTCGGTGCGCGCAAGCAGAGTAGGACTAGTCTCGTGAGTTATCTATTATTCGAAAAGCCATATTGTCGCAGATTGATCGCGCTTGGGTATGCCGATACTATGCAACGCAAAGATGAAGTAATGAAGTTCCTAAACCATCAGTCTGGCTAAAGACATGGGCCTATTCCTTCGTAACGTACCCAAAGTGGAGTTGCACATCCACATTGAAGGCTCGTTGGAACCGGAGCTTATGTTCGAGCTCGCCGCGCGTAACAATATAAAGCTTCCCTTCGCTTCCGTGGATGAAGTGAGACAAGCCTACGAGTTCAGCGACCTCCAATCCTTTCTTGACATCTACTACAAGGGCGCATGTGTACTTCTGAATGAGCAAGACTTCTATGACATGACGTGGGCATATCTAGAAAGGGCACACTCTCAGAACGTCAGGCATACCGAGATATTTTTCGATCCACAGACTCATACCGATCGCGGTGTGGCGTTTAAGACTGTTATTACCGGTATACATCGAGCCCTTGCCGATGCCGAACAACAACTCGGCATGACATCGAAATTGATCATGTGTTTTCTCCGCCACCTTAGTGCGGCGGCCGCCTTGGAGACCCTACAGCACGCATTGCCGTTTAAACATTGGATCGTGGCGGTGGGGCTCGACTCCTCGGAGCGCGGGCATCCACCAGAAAAGTTCGTCGAGGTATTTGATCAGGCGCGAGCAGCGGGATTTATGACGGTTGCTCACGCCGGCGAGGAAGGACCGCCAGAATATATATGGCAGGCGTTAGATTTGCTAAGGGTGTCTCGTATAGACCATGGTGTTCGTTGCACCGAAGATCAGAAGTTGGTCGAGCGACTGGTTGAAGAACGAATCCCCCTTACAGTGTGCCCGCTATCCAATGTGAAGTTGTGCGTTTTCGATTCTATCGAGAGCCACAACCTAAAACGATTACTTGACCTTGGGCTGTGCGCCACTGTTAATTCCGATGACCCGGCCTATTTCGGCGGTTACATAAATGAGAATTTTCTAGCCGTGCAGGAAGGGCTAAATCTGAGTCGCGATGAGATTTATCGGCTGGTCAAGAACTCTTTTCAATCGAGTTTCTTGCCCGCCAACGAAAAGCAAAAGCTTGTCGATGAGCTAGATAGCTTCGTCTCGCAACAGACCCACTAACGACCTATGGGCTAAAGCAGGCAAACTCGCTAGTGTGTAACGCGCGTTATGCCTTGACCCGACAGCGCGCGCACACGATCACCGACGTTGAATGGTTCATCCGCCGACTGCGTGATCGCGATTAATCGTCCATTGTCCAATTCGACAGTAATCCCTAGCCCCTTTTGGCGGGTGGCCGCTTCCTCGGCGGCGGCACCCGCTGCCCCACCGCCGGCCGCGCCAAGGACAGTGGCGATGTCGCTAGCGCTGCCGTGACCGGCTTCGCTGCCGGCGATACCACCGACGACGCTACCGATAGCTGCACCAAGACCCGATTTGGTTCCCTCGATACGGACTTCGCGAACGTGCTCGACAATACCTAATTCTACACGCTGTACCGCGCGTGCCTGATCACGCTTGTAGACACTGCCGGATCGTGATCTCTGAGTCCGCAAGGACATACTAGCCAGCCATTTTGTGGGGTGAGACCTGATCTTGAAGTCAGAGTTTCTATGACCGGCTACGCAATTCATGGTTTATGAAAAGCGACACCGTGAGCAGCGCGAATGCACCCGCCTGGTGGGTGGCGGCGAGCCCGGTAGGAACGATCAATAGCAAGCTGGCGATACCTAGCGACACCTGGATAACTAGCGTTATAAGCACCACGTAGGTGGCAATGCGTGTGCGCGTTACCACTCCTGCCCCATGAACGTAGTAGCAGAAGGCCGGAATCAAGATACACAGGGAGTAGGCTATTAGGCGATGATCAAATTGCACGGTGGCGATATTCTCAAAAAAATTCAACCACACCGGTTTCATGGCCAATATACCGTCCGGTATCAACATGCCATTCATCAGGGGAAAGGTGTTAAAAGCGAAACCGGCACGGGTGCCAGCAACAAAACCGCCGGAGGCAATCATTAATCCAATAACTCCAGTTACGACGAAACTAAACGATCTCGTGGATTTAACGTGCTGATAGTCGTTTTCCGCTTTCGGAAACAAAAGCCCTAAGGCAACCCAAAAGACATATCCGTAGATGATTGCAGCCAACGCTAGGTGTGCGGTTAGGCGGTAAGCACTCACGCGTGGTTCATCGATCAGTCCACTCTTTACCATGAACCAGCCGAGTAGACCCTGCAGAGCGCCTAGTACAAACATGGTTACCAATTTTAGCGCCAGCGCCCAACCAATTCGTCGGCGAACCAGGAAATAGATAAAGGGGACAAAAAAGACCAGAGCAATCGCCCGGCCGAGCAATCGGTGGGCGTACTCTATCCAGAAGATAGGTTTGAACTCGGCAAGTGTCATCGATTGATTGACCTTCTGGTATTCCGGATATTGCTGGTAGTTTCTGAACGCAGCTTCCCATTGTGATTCGTTCAGCGGCGGAACGGTGCCGGCTATAGGCCCCCACTCGACCATGGATAACCCCGCTCCAGTCAAACGAGTGACGCCACCGAGCACAATCATGGAGAGCATCAAGACACAGCAAACAAGCAACCACGACGCAATCTGCACGCCGTATTGTGCTGACGGTTGAGGTTGATATTTGCCTAGTAAGTCTGCATTCGCCATCAGTTGATTGTACCAAGATTGGCAGGACCACTACCGCGAGTATTGGGCAATACGATTATGTTGTTGACAACAATCAAGTGTTCGCCTAGTTTGGTGTCCACGCCTATTCTAGGATATTCACATGGCCGGACCCGTGGCCTCGGTAGACATTGAAGCGCTGTTCGAGCTTCCCTTCAACGATCTCGTGTATCGTGCACAAACTGTCCATCGGCGGCATTTCGATCCCAATGCCGTGCAATTAAGCACGCTGCTATCGATCAAGACCGGTGGTTGCTCCGAAGACTGTGGCTACTGTTCACAGTCGGCTCGTTTCAATACCGGTGTAACAAACCAGCCACTTATGACCGTCGATGAGGTCGTCGATGCGGCCAAGACTGCACGAGCCAATGGCGCGACTCGGTTTTGTATGGGTGCTGCCTGGCGTGGCCCTAAACAGGCGGATTTGGATGCTGTATCGAAAATGATAACAGCCGTGCGTGCCCTCGGGCTGGAGACATGCGCCACTCTTGGCATGTTGCAACCAGGCCAAGCCGAGCAGTTGGCGAAGGCTGGTTTGGATTATTACAATCACAATCTAGATACTGCATCGCAGTTCTACGACAACATTATTCATACGCATAGCTATCAAGATCGTATCGGTACCCTGCGCCGGGTACGCCAAGCCGGCATCAAGGTTTGTTGTGGTGGCATTATCGGTATGGGTGAGTCTCGCATACACCGCAGCGGGTTGATTGCCCAGCTAGCATCGCTGGACCCACCGCCGGAAAGCGTACCGATTAATATGTTGGTCGCTGTTCCAGGTACTCCACTGGCTAACACGCCGCCACTGGATCAGTTCGAATTCGTGCGTACGATTGCGATTGCGCGGATTGTGATCCCCACCGCCATGGTGCGGTTGTCGGCCGGACGTACTGCTATGTCCGAATCCGTCCAGGCGCTGTGTTTCTTGGCGGGGGCAAACTCGATCTTCTACGGGGATAAACTCTTAACCACGCCAAATCCGGAGTCTGATGGCGATCGCGTGCTATTCGAAAAGCTGGGCCTACACCCGATGGAATGCAACACAGATAAGAGCCTGCCGGTGGGGCATTACGAACGTGGGCGGCGACGCACGTGACAAATACAAAAGCAAAGTTTCATCTCGGCCAGCTTGTGCACCACAAGCTATTCAATTATCGGGGTGTAATTATGGATGCTGATCCTCATTTTCAGGGAACCGAAGACTGGTACGAGCAGATGGCGCGCAGCCGACCTCCGAAAGACCAGCCTTGGTATCGGGTCCTCGTACATGATGCCCAGCACGAAACCTACGTAGCTGAGCGCAATCTGCAGGCGGATGATACCGGCGGGCCGATTAATCACCCGCTGGTGGGCATAATCTTCAACGCGTTCCGTGACGGTCGCTATACAACGCGACAATCAATAAATTAGTTTCTTATAGAAATGGCACAATCAATAGTGCCACGATGTTGATGATCTTGATCAATGGATTGATCGCGGGACCGGCCGTGTCCTTGTAAGGGTCACCGACGGTGTCGCCAGTCACCGCCGCCTTATGCGTTTCCGACCCCTTGCCCCCCAGGTTGCCGTCTTCGATGTACTTCTTGGCGTTATCCCATGCGCCGCCACCGGTGGTCATGGAAATGGCCAGGAAGATGCCTGTAATAATGCTACCCAGCAGCATGCCGCCCAGCGCTTCGGGACCGAGTATGACGCCGACAAGGATTGGCGCCAAAACCGGTAGCAAGGAGGGGATCATCATTTCTTTAATGGCGGCGCGGGTCAGTAAGTCGACGGCACGGGAATAGTCCGGTTTTGCCCGACCTTGCATGATGCCTTTTATTTCCTTGAACTGTCGGCGCACCTCCAGCACTACCGAGCCGGCGGCACGCCCCACTGCCTCCATCGCCAACGCCGCAAAGAGATAGGGCATCAGCCCACCAATCAAAAGCCCGATGATGACGTTCGGGTCGGAGAGCCGGAACACAACATCTTCGCCGGTATGTTCAGACAATGCGTGCGAGTAATCGGCAAACAACACCAATGCGGCCAAACCGGCGGAGCCAATGGCATATCCTTTGGTAACCGCCTTAGTGGTGTTCCCAACCGCGTCTAACGGGTCGGTGATATTGCGTACCTTCTTCGGCATTTTCGCCATCTCGGCAATACCGCCGGCATTATCAGTAACCGGCCCATACGCATCAAGTGCCACAATCATGCCAGTCATCGACAGCATGCCGGTGGCGGCGATAGCGATACCGTATAGGCCCGCGAGCTCATACGCACCCCAGATGCTGGCACACACCACGATCACGGGGGCGGCGGTCGCTTTCATCGACAGGCCCAACCCGGCGATGATATTGGTGGCGTGGCCGGTGGTGGAGGCGGCCGCGATATGACGCACCGGTTTGAAATCGGTGCCGGTGTAGTACTCCGTGATAAGCACCATGGCACCCGTAAGTAGTAAGCCAATGCATGAAGCGCCGAAGATTTCCCAGACGCTGTAGTGTCCGTTATCGGCCATTAGCCAATCAGTGCAGAAATAAAACCCAAAGGCGGCAAGCACGCCTGAAACAATGACGCCAGCGTAGAGAGCGTTCATGATCTTGCCGCCCTTTTTTGCTCGTACGGCGAACGTGCCGATGATGGAAGCAATAATAGAGATACCACCAAGCGCGAGCGGATAGACAACGGCGTTACTGAAGTCCGGTAATAGTAATGCACCCAACAACATGGTGGCGATCAGGGTTACTGCATAGGTCTCGAAGAGGTCGGCGGCCATACCTGCGCAATCACCGACGTTGTCGCCAACGTTATCGGCGATCACGGCCGGGTTACGGGGATCGTCTTCGGGTATGCCTTTTTCTACCTTGCCAACTAGATCGGCGCCCACATCAGCGCCCTTGGTAAAGATGCCACCGCCGAGTCGCGCGAAGATGGAGATCAACGAACCCCCGAAGGCGAGTCCCAGCAGAGGCGAAAGCAACTGTTTGACGCTACCGTCCGGGTAGACCGCCACCAGGATTGTATAATAGCCGGCCACCCCAACCAGGCCTAAGCCGACTACCAGCATGCCGGTGATCGCGCCGCTGCGGAAGGCGATCTGTAGCGCTGGGTTGAGCCCCTGGCGGGCGGCTTGTGCGGTGCGTACGTTGGCACGCACCGAAACGTACATGCCAATATAGCCTGTTAAGGCAGAAAAGATGGCACCGATGGCGAAGCCAAGGGCGGTTGCAAAGCCCAAGGCAACCCAGATCACGACCAACAGAATGACGCCTACGATCGCAATCGCCGAGTATTGGCGGTTCAGGTATGCCGCCGCCCCTTCCTGGATCGCAGCCGCGATCTCGCGCATGCGCGGGCTGCCAGCCGGTCTGCCCAATATCCATTTGATAGATAACGCGCCATAGACAATGGCGGCAATACCGCATGCGATTGCAAAGATTAAGGTGGGGGTCATCAAAGGTTCTCCCTAGTTGTTAAGTTCGTTATTTCTTAGCAAGCCCACCCTCGAAGCGTGTCCCCGGTTCCAAACCGAAGACCTTTTCGAGTTCCAGCTCGCGTATTAGTTAATCTACTGCCGCCTGCCCGTGCTCCCGGCTGACCTCCGAGAGAATCAACTTAGCCGAGTTGCTATTGTAAAATCCGCCGAATCCAGCTTGTACCTTCGGGAACTCCCGCGCCTTGTCGAGCGTCATGTCTGTCTCCGGCCCGGGTAACCCGGGCAGGCGCTGTTGTATCCCGTCACAGGGTTCGTGTCCAGCCTCGATTAATGGTTTGGCGCGAAAAGCGATGCGCTTAGATCTTGTATCGCTTCTTCAGTTTCTTCTTCACCGCCACATTCTTGAGCCTTACGTATTGCGGCAGTCCGTTCTTGAATGTTGGATAGTCCTCGCCCTTAATGAGTGGTCCCAGGTAGTTGCGGCATTTGCGGGTGATGCCAAAACCATCTTTGGTGATGAAGTCCTCGGGCATTTTCTTTTCAATGTTGGCGACGTCAGAGAGTTTGGCGACGCCGATTTTCCATTTGTAAGGATTATTAGATGTACGCACGATGGTTGGCATGACCGCGTTATTGCCCTTCAAGGCGAGTTGCACTGCCGCTTTACCCAGTGCGTACGCCTGTTCGACGTCTGTCTTGGAGGCAATATGTCGGGCCGAGCGCTGGAGGTAATCCGCCACCGCCCAGTGGTACTTGTAACCGAGTTTGGCCTTGACCAGTTCTGCAATAGCCGGGGCTACACCGCCCAACTGGGCATGCCCGAAGGCATCGCGGGTGCCCACCTCGGCAAGGAATTTACCATCTTTGTTTCTTACACCTTCGGACACAACAATGGCGCAATAGTCATATTTCTTTACGGTGCTATCGACCTTAGCGAGAAACTTTTCTTCATTGAAAGTAATCTCTGGAAACAGAATGATGTGGGGTGCCTCACCCGGTGCTTCTGCTGCCAGGCCGCTAGCCGCCACGATCCAGCCCGCATGTCGCCCCATTGCCTCCAACACAAACACCTTTGTCGATGTCTTGGACATGCTGGCGACGTCGAACCCGGCCTCACGGATGGAGGTGGCAATGTATTTCGCTACCGAGCCGAATCCTGGACAGTTGTCCGTCACGGGCAGATCATTGTCTACTGTTTTTGGGATACCGACGCACACAATCGGATATCCGAGTTTTTGCCCGATCTGCGAAACCTTGTGGGCTGTGTCTTGTGAGTCGCCGCCGCCATTGTAGAAGAAGTAGCCGATATCATGCGCTTTGAAGACTTCGATCAGGCGCTCATACTCGGCGCGGTTTTCCTGTAGTCCTTTGAGCTTGTAGCGGGCGGAACCGAAGGCGCCGCCGGGCGTGTATCGTAAGGCGCGAATAAATTTGGCCGACTCTTTACTGGTATCGATCAGATCTTCGGTGAGCGCGCCGATGATGCCATTACGGCCAGCCAGGACCTTTGCGATTTTTTTCTTATGTTTGCGAGCGGTTTCGATTACGCCACAGGCGGTCGCGTTAATGACGGCGGTAACGCCGCCGGATTGTGCATAAAATGCATTTCTTGCTTTTGCTTTCGGCATAGGCGCTTTCTCTCAATTGGCGTGTTTCAGGGTTGAACTCATCGTATCTCGTCTCAAATCAGGCCTGATCGTATCCCCGCCCGTTCTTTTTCATGGTCGGCTTGTGCTTGCGAGGGTTGTCACACATGTTGCGAGATCGTCGTATTCCTGTTGTTCCGTACCGAATTGCTCGTGCCCACCATAAAAGAACTGACAGCGGTATTGTTGCTCTGCAACCTTAAAAACGACAAAGTTGCAGTCTCGCGGCGACCAAAACACAGTAGGACAGAGGGTTAGGGTCGGATCGGAGGGATCTAGCTGTCACTCACAATCAGCGAGTTCGTACTTGCGCTCCTCCCCATACCGCTCTTTCAGCGTGACCCGAATTAGCCAAAGCTCGCTATGGTCGAAGTCAGGTATCGGCATTATGTAATAGCAACTTCGGCATCGGTCGAATTTTTGGTGACGTAGATTATCGTAGTTCACGCGTTTGATCACGATTGCACCGGATTCGACCTATATACAGCCAAAAAACCATTGACGGTCGCTGGACAAGAAGGTAGTTTAGCTCGGCGCGGCTAGATCGGCGTCTAAGCCGCCAAAAACACCGATAAAACCAGGAACAAAGATGAGAATCGTACTTTTGGGAGCACCTGGTTCCGGCAAGGGAACGCAGGCTAAGTTACTGATCGAGAAGTTCAAAATCCCACAAATTTCAACCGGCGACATACTTCGCGAAGCCGTCGCTAGTCGTACCGAACTTGGAAAACGCGCCAAACAGGCCATGGATGCCGGTGATTTGGTGTCAGATCACGTGGTTTTGGGGATTATGCAAGATCGTTTGACGCGGCCTGATGCGCGCGGCGGGTTTATCCTAGACGGGTTCCCGCGCAACATCCCACAGGCCCAGGCGTTGGACGCGATGTTGGCACGGCTTGGAAAGCCGCTGCAGTTGGCGCTGTTGGTAGATGTGGATAAGGAAGTGCTGATGAAACGCCTGACTGGCCGTCGAATCGCACCTTCGATGGGCACGATCTATAACATCTATTTCAAACCGCCCAAGGTCCCCGGCCGTGACGATAAGACCGGTGAGGTGTTACACCATCGTCCCGACGACAATGAGGACGCGGTGCGGAATCGTCTCAAGGTGTACGAAGAAAAATCGGCGCCGCTCGTGTCTTATTATAAGGCGCAAGGCAAACTGCGCACGGTTCGTGGTATCGGCAGTATTGGCGATATATTCGGTAACATTTGCAGCATTGTCGAGGCACAAATACGCCCATTGGCGGCGGCGATGGCCGCCACCCGGGCGGTAACGGCGAAAGCCAAGGGCAAGCGGGCCACAGCAGTTAGCCCAACCCGGCCCAAGGCGACCAAGAAGAAGACGAAGAAAAAGGTCGCCAAAAAGGTCAAGAAGAAGGTAAAGGCCAAGAAGAAGGCTCGCAAGGCCAAGGTCATAAAGAAAGCCGCCAAAAAGAAGAAAGTCAAGAAAAAGGCCAAGGCTCGAAAGGCGAAAAAGACCAAGTAGAAACCCCGCGGCAGCGTTGCCGCGGCCCGCGTGAACCCCCCACCATTGCCGCCCAGGCATGCGGTGAAGCGTTGTGCTTACGCACACCTTGCATTCGGCAGCGCGGCGTGATTTCTTTACGTTAAGGCGATGCTATGCCCAAAGACGGATTCCCGAAAACAAACAATCACACGGCGACTGGCGGTCAGTTTCCGCTGGTGCGGATGCGCCGTATGCGTCGCGAGCAATTTAGCCGCCGGTTGATGCGTGAGTCACGTCTGACGGTCGATGATCTAATCCAACCGGTATTCATCATAGATGGTGATAATCGTAGTGAACCGGTGACATCGATGCCGGGTGTCGAACGTCTCACCATTGATCGATTGGTGAAATACGCCGAGGAGCTCGTCCGGCTTGGTGTCCCGGCTGTGGCGCTGTTTCCGGTAACGCCAGCGGATAAGAAGTCTCAGACGGCAGAAGAGGCCTACAATCCCGAGGGGCTTGTGCAGCGTGCCGTGCGGGCAGTGAAGTCAGCCATTCCGGAACTGGGAATTATCACCGACGTGGCATTAGACCCTTACACCTCGCATGGCCAGGATGGCTTGGTCGGTGTCGACGGCGATGTGTTGAATGACGAAACCATAGAAGTTTTGGTACGCCAAGCACTCGCGCTTGCCGAAGCCGGTAGTGACATAGTGGCGCCTTCTGACATGATGGATGGGCGAATCGGCGCAATTCGTGAGGCGCTGGAACAAGGCGGGTTCATCCACACACGCATCCTCGCTTATTCAGCCAAGTACGCGTCCAGCTTCTATGGCCCATTTCGCGATGCGGTCGGGTCTGCCGGCAATCTGGGTAAGGGCAGCAAATCGACCTACCAAATGGATCCAGCCAACAGCGATGAAGCCTTACGTGAAGTTGCCTTAGACATAGAAGAAGGGGCGGACATGGTCATGGTCAAACCTGGCCTACCGTACCTAGACATTGTCCGGCGCGTCAAAGAACGCTTTGGCGTGCCTACTTTTGTGTATCAGGTCAGTGGTGAATACTCCATGCTAATGGCTGCGGCCCAAAATGGCTGGCTGGACGAGCGTGCTGTTGTGCTGGAATCGCTACTCTCCATAAAGCGCGCCGGTGCCGATGCGATCTTGAGTTATTTCTCGGGTCGTGTGGCAGGGTGGTTACGAGAAGAAGACATCGGTCGCTAAGTTAGCCTGCTGTCTGGGCGACGACGTAGTCTAAGTAATCCTTTTCTAGAAGAATAGACTTGCGGACACTGATTGCCGTGATTATAGTCCGCGCCGAAATCAAGAGACCAAGACGACGGGTAGTATTTTCTGGCTAGAGGGAGTCGCATGACCACCGGGTATTTCAGCAAACTCTTTGGCAAGTCCCCAATCCGCCCCTTGCAGGAACACATGAGTCAGGTACACGCGTGTGTCGGCCTGTTGAAGCCATTGTTCGAGGCGGTGATGGCCGATGACGCGAACGAGGTGGTGCGGGTCCAAGAACAAATCACACAGTTAGAACACGGTGCCGACGACAAAAAGAAAGCACTACGGCATGATCTTCCGACTGGTCTGTTCATGCCGGTCGATCGGCGAGACCTGCTGGACGTGTTGATGATGCAAGACAATATGGCGAACCAAGCAAAGGATATCGCCGGGCTTATTGTTGGTCGCCAAATGCGCCTACCCCAGACCATGCATAGGCTATTCGTTGAGTACGTGGCCCGGGTAATAGATGCATCCACGCAAGCCTTGAGCATCATCAACGAACTCGACGAGCTGGTGGAAGCTGGGTTCCGCGGGATCGAGGTAGAACGCGTACAAGACATGATTGCGAAACTCAACAAGATTGAGAGTGAAACCGACCGCATACAAGTGGAGCTGCGGGCCATCCTTTTCGGACTCGAACATGATCTGCACGCCACTGATGTGATGTTTACCTACCGACTCATCGAAGGGGTCGGGCAAGTCGCGGATTATGCCCAACGCGTTGGCAGCCGATTACAGCTGTTGCTGGCGAGATAACGCGTGGCGCTCGATCCAACTGT
Source organism: Acidiferrobacterales bacterium (assembly GCA_964194625.1). Lineage (GTDB taxonomy): Bacteria > Pseudomonadota > Gammaproteobacteria > Acidiferrobacterales > SPGG2 > SPGG2. The sequence continues at coordinate 29,742 of CAXMNC010000051.1, read as the reverse complement.
CGTTTACTTATCACTAGCTGCCGCCTTCGGGCTGTTTATGGCCTGGGGGATAGGGGCCAATGACGTTGCCAACGCCATGGCGACATCGGTTGGCTCGCGTGCCCTAACCGCGAGACAAGCAGTTATGATCGCGGCCGTCTTCGAGTTTGTCGGTGCCTATTTGGCGGGGGGTGAAGTCACGTCGACGATCCGCAAGGGCATTGTGGACACGTCGGTTTTTGTCGAAACACCGGATCTGCTGATTTACGGCATGCTGGCGGCCCTGCTTGCCGCCGGGGTTTGGTTGTTCATGGCGTCGCGGCGTGGCTGGCCGGTGTCTACGACGCACACCATCGTTGGCGCCGTGGTCGGCTTTGCTGCTGTCGGTGTCGGCGTCGAGGCTGTTCAGTGGGGCAAGATTGGCACCATCGTCATGAGCTGGGTGGTTTCACCGCTGCTGGCCGGCACTATCTCTTACGCCGTGTTCAACAGCATTCAGACCCTGATCATCAATACCGATGACCCGTTGCACAATGCCAAGAAATACGGGCCGGCCTATGTCTTTGCGGTGAGCTTCGTGATCGTCATGTTGACGCTGACTAAAGGATTGAAACATGTCGGTTTTAAACTTAGCGGCCTCGAGAGCCTTGGCGTTGCAACCTTGGTCGCCGTTATGGCCTCAGCCCTGGGCTTTTGGCTGGTAAGGCGGATAAGAATCGACCCGGCGGCAGATCGAGATTTTCATTTCACCAATGTAGAAAAGGTATTTGGTGCGCTAATGATTTTTACTGCCGCCGCCATGGCCTTTGCCCACGGCTCTAACGATGTCGCCAATGCGGTGGGCCCGATGGCGGCGGTTATTAGTACGGTGACTACCGGTGAGGTCCTGCAGAAGTCGGCACTACCGCCGTGGGTGCTATTAGTAGGTGGCGCCGGCATCGTCATTGGTCTTGCTACTTTCGGTTATCGAGTTATGCGTACCGTGGGCGAGCGAATTACCGAACTAACCCCCAGCCGGGGTTTCGCCGCCAATCTGTCAGCCGCCAGCACTGTAGTACTGGCGTCTTATACCGGCCTACCAATTTCCACCACCCATACGCTGGTGGGGGCAGTATTAGGGGTAGGGTTCGCCCGTGGTATCGCAGCGATTAATCTGCGTGTGGTCGGTAATATTTTCATGTCTTGGGTGATAACCCTGCCGGCAGGTGCGCTGCTCGCCATTATGTTTTTCTTCATGTTCAAGGGCATGTTCTTGGATCAGTCGTTCTTCCGGTAGTCCACCTATCCACATAATCCGATGCTAAGCGATTGTTTTACCTTGAAAACGGTATAATCAGGAGGTCGCCGGCTAGCGAACATACGCGGCTGGGGTCGCGATATCGCTATGGACAAGTCAAAGGTCAGACCGACGGACATCAAGTTGCACCAGAAGTCGCGTGTGCTTGAGGTGACGTTTGATGACGACACCAGCTTCAAGTTGTCATGTGAATATCTCCGCGTCTACTCCCCATCGGCAGAAGTTCAGGGCCATAGCCCCGGTCAACAAGTTTTGCAGATTGGCAAGGAGAAAGTGAATATCATTAACATCGAACCCGTCGGCACCTATGCAGTGTGTCTGCACTTCGATGATGGGCACAACACCGGGCTTTATTCGTGGGAATGGCTGCATCATTTGGGGATCAATAAGGAGAAGCTTTGGCAACAATACCTCGATCGCTTGCAACAGACAGGATACAAACGCGAATCTGGATCGGCAGAGTAAGAGACAATGGTTCGAGCCAGCGACAACGATAAGACGACTCATTTCGGTTACCGCCAAGTTCCCAAGTCCGAAAAGCCAAAACTAGTGGCGGGCGTATTTCATTCGGTGGCTACAAAGTATGATTTGATGAACGACTTAATGTCGCTCGGTGCACACCGCCTTTGGAAGCGTTTTACAATACAGCAAAGTAATGTCCGTGAAGGCCATCGTGTGCTCGATGTCGCTGGCGGGACTGGAGATTTGGCGCGATTGTTTGCCCCACGGGTGGGTAAAGAAGGTCGGGTGATTGTCGCCGATATCAATGATTCCATGTTATCCGTCGGTCGCGCGCGCCTTGCCGATAGCGGCATCGTTGGCAACGTCGAATTCGTACAGGCGGATGCGGAAAATCTCCCATTTGCCGACGACTACTTCGACTGCATTAGTATCGCGTTCGGCCTGCGCAATGTTACCCACATGGAGCGTGCTTTAAGTTCTATGCATCGGACGCTCAAAGTCGGCGGGCGCATGTTGGTGCTGGAATTTTCGCATCCGACGCGACCTGGGCTTAGTAAGATCTACAATGCCTATTCGTTTAGTGTCTTACCGTTGCTGGGACGGCTGGTTGCCAAGGACGAAGCCAGTTATCGTTACTTGGCTGAGTCTATTCGTCGTCATCCAAAGCAAAATGCACTAAAGGCGATGATGACAGCAACCGGATTCTCGAACGTAGATTACTTCAATCTCAGTGGCGGAATCGTCGCTCTTCATAAGGCCTACAAGTTGTAGGACAGACCACACGATGTCAGGTAGCGATGCCAGTGGCAAGTCGGAAGGGACCGAATCTACGAGTTGGGTTGTCTTGCTTGAACAACTCACTAATCGTTTGTTGGGCCTCGATCCAGAAACACTTAGGCGTTTAAATGCCCTTGAGGGTAAAGTCATCTGCATACGTATTGGCGGTGAGGCTGATTCGACCTCGCCGATGGTGATCTATGTGTTGCCTGGTGAAACAGGATTACATCTTTTAACTGAATCTGATGCCGAACCAGATGTCAGTCTTAGCGGCAGCTTACCGGCATTGCTACGACTCGTTAGTGGTGGGGCTACGCCCGATTTGTTTTCCTCTGGCAATGTCGAGGTCAGTGGCGACCTTGAGCTTGGGCGACGTTTCGAGCGCATCATAAAGAAGCTTGACATCGATTGGGAAGAACAAGCATCACACATTATCGGCGATATCGCTGCCCACAAACTTGGTAATTTGGTGCGCGACATACATGCTTGGCGAATACAGGCGGTCGAAACGGTTTGCGAGGACTTTGGCGAGTATCTCCAACACGAAAGTCGGATTCTAGCTATCCCGAAAGCGGTGGATAACTTCATGAATGCCGTCGATGTGGTGCGGGCGGATGCAGATCGTCTTGAAGCGCGTCTGCGACGTTTACAGGGGTCGATGTAATGACTCAGCTATCACAGCTCGGTCGCCTGCTCCGCATCACACGGATCTTTGTCAAACATGATCTCGACGAGTTTGTTAGTGCGATACATCTATTTCGACCCCATCGCCTGCTGTTGCGTGCACTGCCTTGGCGTTGGGGCAGGCGCACGCGCGCCGAGCGTGGTGTGCGATTACGTGAAGCGTTAGAAGAACTAGGGCCCATCTTCGTAAAGTTCGGCCAAATCTTGTCTACGCGGCCGGATCTACTCCCGGAAGACATTGCACAAGAGCTCGCAAAACTCCAGGATCGCGTGCCACCTTTTCCCGGCGATCAGGCGGTAGATATTATCGAGAAGGCCTACGGTGGAAACCTCAACGATTATTTTCGCGAGTTTGATCGTGATCCGGCTGCCTCGGCATCTGTGGCACAGGTGCATTTTGCGCGTTTACCGGACAGGACTGAGGTCGCCGTTAAGGTCCTGCGCCCCGGCGTTGAACGTGTCGTAGAACGTGACCTTGCGGTTCTCTATACGTCGGCGCGGCTCGCCAGCCGGTATTCGGCTGACGCCAGACGTTTACGACCTATAGAGGTCGTGCACGAATTGAAGAAACATTTACAAGAAGAACTAGATCTTAGGCGCGAGGCAGCCAACGCTAGCCAACTACGCGCCAATTTTTCCGATACCGATATGATGTATGTGCCTGAAGTCTACTGGGACTTGACGCGGCGCGACGTGATGGTAATGGAGCGCATTACTGGTATTCCCATTAGCGACATCACGGCACTGAAAGAGGCCGGCATTGATATGCGGCGTCTTGCCCATAACGGTGTGAGGATCTTTTTTACGCAGGCTTTTCGTGACGGTTTTTTTCATGCTGACATGCACCCGGGCAATATCTTTGTGGCGCCGTCGGGGCAATATCGAGCGGTTGATTTCGGCATCATGGGTTCGCTTGGCGAGCAAGACAAACGCTATTTGGCAGAAAACTTTCTGGCATTCTTCAACCGGGACTATCGCGCTGTATCCGAGGCCCACTTGCGCGCCGGCTGGGTGCCAGCGGACACAAGGGTCGATGAGTTTGAAGCGGCGATCCGCGCCGTTTGCGAACCGATCTTCGCAAAACCTATCAAGGACATCTCTTTCGGTAGGTTGTTGTTGCATCTGTTTCAAACCGCCAGACGATTCAACATGGAGATACAACCGCAGCTCGTACTGCTCCAAAAGACACTGTTCAATATAGAAGGGCTGGGCCGTCGCCTATACCCGGAACTCGATCTGTGGGAGACAGCCATGCCGTTTCTTGAAGACTGGACCCGCGATCATTTGGGACCACGTGCCTTCGTCCGTGGCCTGCGCAAGGAACTGCCCCGATTGTGGGAGGTAGCGCCACAGGTGCCAAGCATCGCTCACGAGGTGTTGCAACGTATGCGCAATGGAGATTTGGAGATGAACTGGAAGTCTCAAGAATTGCAGCACTTGCGTACCCAGATCGGCATCAATCATAGGCGGCTATTTTTCGCCATTATCGGCAGCGGCTTGATCTTTTCAAGTGCGGTAACCTTGGGCGTTAACGCCTATGCGCCCCCTGGGTTGGCGGTGATCCCAGTTTTGGGTTGGTTGCTGGCAGGGATAGGCATTGTTTTCGTGTATCGCGCCTGGCCGCGGCGAAATTCCTAGCGATCCCAGAGCATTGCACTAGACTAACGGTAGGGATTGAGGGTTTGAAAGGGCGATCTAGGGGGTTAATATAGCCGCAGGAAAGGAATCCATCGCAGCGCGGTTATGAGCGTGAAAGCAAGAACTTTTCATTATTTGGTGTTATTGGGTGGGATGCTGCCGGCCGTGGTTTTTGCGGACGATGTGCTCCAACCCTATTGGGCTAGTGCAATGAGTCCGGTCTCAGCCACTACCCATCGAACCCTGACCCCGACCGAGCAGTTTCCGCTGTTCAACCGCGCCAACCAGCAAAAGCAACTGCTCGCCCTCAAGTGGCAACACCAACCTGTCGATGGCCATAGTCTGAGGTTCTCGGCCGGCTACGGTGACGACGTTTACTTGGAAGAGATGCCCTATGACAGTGTGAGCACCATGGCGGAGCTCGCCTGGACCGGCCAGGGGGCCGGCCGGTTTCGTCCCAGCCTAAGCGGAAGTCTATTCGTGGGCGATGCCGCCACTCGTGATGAGGCCTACCAACATCTGGATCGTACGTATGTGGGTTTCACCCTTGGTGGGCGTGTCACACTGTTTAAGACGCACAGTCCTTACATCTCCTTCCAGCGCTTAAGGGCTTCATACGATGAGGCTGCACTCGAAGATCCGTTGGCGCCGTCCCCCGAGATCTCGCGCTTCACTGCCGGTTGGGATTGGCAGGTAAGGCCGAACTGGCGCCTGCGGGCGGAGGCCGACTATACGTTAGAAGACGATTTCAGCCTCAAGTTGGATCGCTACGATCGCAGCCGAGTCTTGTTTAGTACCCGCTTCGATTTTCGATAACCGTAATATTGCCGGGTCTCGTCCCGGCGGACGAGGAACTTTTGTTTCGCCAAAAGTTCCCAAAAGCATCTGCGCCCGCGCCTTCACCCTAACGGGTACCCTTACTGCCTCGGTCGTCTCAGCGGGTCCCTCGAAGGGACAGTCCCTGTCCCTGCGGGTGGACGTGCGACTTGCAGCGCTTCGCTTTCCCTGCTTTCGCTTGCAAGCCCAGGGCTCGCCGTCCGTGGCGAGCCCGCTCAGCGGGGCAAAGGTCCACTGGACCTTTGCCTGTATCCGCTTCACCCCTCTCGCGCCCCTGCGGGCTGACCTTCGCCTGTGCACCAGACTCGGCTTGCTTTAAGGGGCAAGGAAAGCACAACACCCTTCCCCGGTCATTGCGGAGGGCCGAGAGGGCGGCGCTCGACCGTAGGCGACCGACAGGTGACCTACATGGATGTAGGAAAGTAGAACAATGCACGACTCCAAGGATGGAGGAGGTAGCACCGCGTCGGGCGACCTGCAGGGATGCTGGAAGTTAGAACAACGTAGGAGCACGACTATAGGGATATAGGAGTTAGAGTCGCGCCGGGAGCAGCGACTGGATTGCCGAGGCCAAAAACATATCCCGCGCGCGCAAAACGCATACGAGAGGGCGTCGTTAGTCGTGCTTAACAGTTCGCTTGAAAGGCGCCGTGATTTTTACGGCGTCCTATTCAAAACGGTAGTTATACGATTAACTCCTATTTGCACTTAAAACGAACACACTGGAAAATTGCGTGGAGATCTCAGCGGTGGAATTGGACATCGCCTTTCAACCAGTGGGTTTTCCCATGCTCTAAGTAGCTGGAGATTCTTGAGGTTCTTCAACACCTGTATGTCAGCGATTTGATTATCATCGAGCCACAGGGTTTCAAGGTTTCGAAGATTTGCCAATGGGGAAACATCACGGATGGCATTCCCTATTAGCCTAAGGTGCTTCAACTGCGTCAGCGAGGAAAGCGGCGTGACGTCACTGATCTGATTGTTTGAAAGGTAAAGCTGCTCAAGGGCCGTAAGCCGCGCGATCGGAGAGATGTCCTCAATTTTCTGACTATTGAGGCCCAAATACTGCAGATTCTTGAGTTTAGAGATCCAAGAGATGTCGCTCAATTGCCCTTGGTTTAGTGAGAGTTTAGTGAGATTGACAAGCTTTTGGATCGGTAAAAAGTCGTGTATTTCTACCGTAACGACCGACAGCTCGGATATCTGAGGCAGCATACCTAAAGGAGCGAGGCTAGCAGGACGACTGTTACTGAGGCCAATTATGCGTAACCTCTTCAGGTCCGAGAGCGGGGTGAGATCTGAGACCTCGTTACCTGCTAGGCGCAAGACTTCGAGATTCGTCAAGTCAGCTATTGGCCGGAGATCACGAATCGGGCGTTCAGCTATCATCACCAGATGGCGCGGCCTCATTTCCATAGGCCAGTTGTCTAAGCCAAATTCTTTAGTTAAAGCCACGTTTTCCAGTCCGAGCACCCGCAATGAGTGAAGTTTCCTTGCCACGATTGAACAGTCGTGATCTTTTTGGTAAGCGAGGAGGACTTCAACCGTGTACCTGACTTCATTTGGAGGGGAAGGATCTTCACACCAACCGACAAAGCTCCGCGGCAGCTCTGTCGCCCAGGCCAGAGGAACGAGCAGTAACAGCACGGCACCGAGGAGAAGAATGCAGCTATCGCTCGTGAGTGGTTTTTTCATATTGCGATTCGTCGTATAACGATAATTAGACGTCTCAACTAAAGTATATCTCCGCGCGAGGTGCAACGTCTTTCGGAAAATGTCCTTCAATCTAATGACTAATTGCGGCGCCGGACTTAATCGCTAGCAACTTCCTCAGCGATACAAGTTCGATGCCGCTGCTTGCGAGGTCAGGCAAACGCGGCGAGCGAACTGCGCTGGTTATGCGGTTCCAAAACGAACTCGCTCAACGTTGGAGAGATCCGTGATCTGCTTAGCGCTCCAGAGATCATAGTGGTGCTGCATAGCGAGCCAACTTTCCGGTGACCTGCCAATCGCCTTGGATAGCCGCAAAGCCATCTCCGGGCTAATGCCGCTTTGCCCGTTAATCAGCCGATTCAACGTTGATGGCGCCACGGCTAAGCTATCGGCCAGCGACCGAACGCTGATATCGAATGGCTCCAAATAGGTCTCCAAAATGAACTCACCCGGATGCGGGGGGTTATGCATTGCCATCAGTGGTAGTCCTCGTAGTCCAAAACATGTACATCGCCGCCGTCGAACTCGAAGGTCAGGCGCCAATTGCCGCTGACCCAAATCGACCAACGCCCCTTAGCCTTTCCTTTCAACGGATGTAACCGGTACCCTGGAATTCTCATATCATCGATAGATCGAGCGGTGTTCAAGGCTGCCAGTTGTAACCTGAGCCGCTTGGCATGCTTGGCCTGTATGCCAGTAGTCTTGCCGCTTTCGAAGAAACGCCGCAGTCCTTTGTGCCGGAACGACTCGATCACCCAACTAAGTGTAGCTTGTTGCGCATCGCGCAACAAGCCGATAGCGATAAGTTAGGGGTCTCAATTGCAGTATATCGTTCTTTATTGAACTGCAGCGCTGGACTTGATCTCTAACAACTTACTCAACGATACAAGTTCGACACCGCTGCTAGCGAGGTCCGGCAAGCGGCGTTCCAAGACTTCCAGGGTTTCCGGATAAGGATGACCAATCGCGAGCGCGCTACCGCGGTCACGGGCAATCGCCACAAGCTTATCAAATTGGCGATTTATGGCTTCGACTTCCCGCACGTTATCCAGAAATATATTGCGCACAAGGTGGGGCAGACCCAGTTCCTGGGCGATATTTCCGGCGGCACTATCGGCGGTGGTCCGTGAGTCCACGAAAAAAAGGTCGCCACGATCCGCTATTGCCTTCATTAGCAAGCGCATAGGTTCGCGCTGCTGTGTGAGTAGACTGCCCATGTGATTACTGACAGCAACAGCATGCGGCACTGTCTGCAGGTCATAAGCCAAGGTCATCGCCACCTCGAGCGCCGGCATGTGTGAGTCGAGATTACCTGGCCCGGGTTCATCGCCGCCGGCGGACACCATCGGCAAGTGCAGAATCACCTCTTTGCTATAGGCACGCGTAAGTTCGGCCAGGCGTTCAGAATAGCGTGTATGCGGCAGGATGGCGCAGGCGATGGCGCCGGGTAACTGGATGGTGCGTTTGCCATATCGCAGGCTGTTACCGAGGTCATCGATAATGATACCCACCGACGCTATGGGTTCGGCGTTGGAGCCTGCCACAGAATGCAGGCCGGAGGCTGGGGCTAGCAGCGGCAAGGCGGCCAGCCATAAGGCCGCCTTGAGCATTAGCTATCGTTCTTTGTGTAGATATTTATGCCCTTCAGTAGGGTGAGCGCCTCGTTGAGCTGGAAGTCATCATCAGTCGATTTCTTCTCGGTGGTCTTTTCCTTATCTTTTTTGTCGGTCGACTTCACTTTGTCGCTGCCTTCGAGGTGACCGCTGAGATCGGCCTCTTTCAAGCGATCTTCACCTTGTTCGTTCTTGGCCACCTTTACATCTTCGGTGATGATGTCTGGTTCGATGCCGGTGGCTTGGATAGATTTCCCGCTCGGGGTGTAGTAGCGCGCCGTCGTCAATTTGAGGGCGGCGCCGTTGCTCATGGGCATAATGGTCTGCACCGAACCCTTGCCAAAGGTTTTGGTGCCCATGATGATGGCCCGACCGTGATCCTGTAAAGCACCGGCGACGATTTCCGATGCCGACGCGGACCCACCGTTTACCAACACTACCAGCGGCGCCCCTTTAATCGCCTCACTGCTAGTGGCGGAGAACTTGAGCTTCGAGTCGCTGACACGTCCCTCCGTGTAGACGATCAACCCATCGCTGAGAAATACATCGCTAACCGCGACCGCGGCGTTGAGTACGCCACCCGGGTTATTGCGCAAATCTAATACCATGCCCTTGAGCTTGCCTTTGTTTTCCGTCTCCAGTTTTCGCAACGCCGTCTTTAGATTCTGCCCGGTGTTCGCTTGAAACTGTGTAATCCGTAGATAGCCGTAGCCCGGCTCCAGTATTCGGCTCTTAACACTCTGGATCTTGATGATCGCACGCGTGATGTCCACCTTTAGCGGCTTAGTTTCACCCTCGCGAATAACGGTCAGGGTAATGACGGAGCCAGGTTTGCCACGCATGAGCTTTACCGCATCACTCAACGTGAGGCCCTTGACCGCCTTGTCGTCCAAGCGAACGATTAAGTCTCCGGGTTCGATTCCAGCGCGTGCGGCGGGCGTATCTTCAATTGGCGAGACGACTTTGATGAAGCCGTTTTCCATGGTGACTTCGATGCCGAGTCCGCCAAACTCGCCCTCGGTGCCGATGCGCACCTCTTTGAAGCCCTGTGGGTCTAGGTAGCTCGAGTGTGGATCAAGCCCGGCCAGCATGCCGGTAATGGCATCTTCGAGTAGCTTCTTGTCATCGACATCCTCGACATAGTCGGACTTGATCTTGCTATACACTTCCGTGAACGTCCGCAATTCTTCAAGTGGCAGTGCGCCTGAAGAATCATGCCGTTCAGCAAGAACAGCCCTCTCTAGGGTGATTCCCGCACCAATGAATACCCCCAATAGCAGGATCAGGGTATAGCGCGTTATATATCTCATTACTGTTTCTCCAGTACGTTCTCCTGAACGTGGACTTCGATGTCCATTAGCCGGTTTACGCCTACTGTACACGACACCACTTCAGCGGGTCGCGTGGCTGACCCTTTTGTCGAATTTCAAAGTATACGCCAGCCTGCGGCGCATCGCCGGTATTTCCCATGCTGGCGACTACCTGACCGGCCTGTACCCAGTCACCAACTTGGACATACAGGCTCTGATTGTGCCCATATAGGGTCATGTATCCGTCACCATGCTCCAAGATCAAGAGTAGCCCAAATCCACGCAACCAGTCGGCGAAAGCCACCCGGCCATAGGCCACAGATATGACATCTTGGCCTACACGCCCCGCCAAAAACACGCCTTTCCAGCGCAATTTGCCGAATGATTTGGGGGCGCCGAAGCGGCCTAGGATCTTACCCTTGGCCGGTAACGGGAGTTTGCCCTTATTTTCCCGGAAACGCGCCTTTAGCGCCGGCACGAGTGGAGTGTCGGTCAAATACTCCTGCAGCTGCTCGAGCAGGCGTTCCAGTCTACGTTCATCGCGGCGCAGTCGGGCGATCTTTCCGGTTTGATCGCGCACCTGACGATTCAGGCTGGCCAGCACCTGTGCGCGGCGAGTGCGCGAGGTCTCCAGTACTCGCTTTTGTTCTGCTTGGGCCGTCCGTAAGGCCTCAAGTTCCCGGGTTCGCTTAGTGATCTGGTCTTCCACCTGCCGTAACGTCGCCAGCCCAGCCTTGATACGGTCGATCTGTTGGACACGGGCTTCGTTCAAATAGCGGTAATAGACCAACACTCGGCTAACAGTAGCGGGATCGTTTTGATTGAGCAGGAGCTTGAGGTAACTATCTCTACCCATGGCATAGGCCGCTTTCACCTGGGCCTCGAGTCCTTTGGTTTGGTTGCCTAGATCGTTTTGTGCGATCGTTCGCTGTCCCTGTAGGCCGCGAAGTCGCTTTGCTTCGATTTTTAGACGGGCATCCAGCTGCCTTAGGGTGCGGATACGGTTGCCAATGCGGTTTTCCAGTTGTCGAACTTCTTCGCGCTCGCTGTCGCGCTTGTGGACCGTCTTATTCAGTTCGGCTTGCAGTGTCTGAATGCGACCGCGCAGACGCTTGAGCTTGGCCGCCTCGTCATCGGCGCTCACGATCGGGGCCGATCCGAGCACATATGCCGATAAAATGATCGCCACCACCCGCTGAAAGCAGTGTGTGGATAGGTGCTTGATTGCTGGTGACAATAGGCCGGTTCCCTTGAAATCCTATATTATTGTATAATGGTATAATTATATAGGCTTATAGATTGCCAGCCTGCCCGTCGATTTAACCTTAACCTGAGAGAATTAATTAGGCATGGGTGTCACTGCTGAGAACAGGCACGGAGCCCTGATCACAGATGAAGATGATATTTACCTAGCGTCACGCGCCATGAAGGCGATGGCGCATCCACTACGCCTGAAAATACTGTGCATCTTGGGTGGCAGTAGCGAGGCAAGTGTCCAAGATATCGTCGATCGGGTGGGTACCTCGCAAAGTAATATCTCCCAGCATCTCTCCATACTACGCGACAAAGGCATACTTGCCTTCCGCAAAGATGCCAACCGGGTGTATTACCGAATCGGTGATACCCGTATCGTGCGGCTGATCAACGCGCTGCGCGAGGCGTTTTGCGGCAATCAGTGATAACGTACACACTGTATTGTTCTAACACCTAGCTTAAGTAACGGCGATGGAATACACCGATTTTGTGATCAAGTATTGGTACCTGTTTGGCGGGTTTATTATTGTGTTGGCGATGCTGGCAGCTGGCCCCATAACCCAGTTGCTGCATGGAATTAAGAACATCAGCGTCTGGGAAGCAGTAAAGTTGATCAATCATGAGTCGGCAGTTATTGTCGACGTATCGGAGCCGCAGGAATTCAAAACGGGACATATCCCGGACGCGATAAACATACCGCTTGGCGGATTAGCTGGGCGGGTTAAAGAGCTGGAAAAGCATAAGAGTAAACCCGTCGTATTCACGTGTCGCACCGCTAGCCGCTCCAGCCGCGGCGCGGTAGTGTTGCGTAAGCAGGGGTTCGAAAAGGTCTATGCGCTTGCCGGCGGGTTGGCGGCGTGGGAAAAAGATAATTTGCCACTGGAGAAAGCGTAAGCGAGCCCTATACACCAAACAAGATAGCTAGCGAGGAACTACCGTGTGGGAACGAACGCCTGATCCCAATTTTGTCTTTAAATTTCAGAAGACCTACCTGAAGGACACGTCCTACGAGAGCCCGAATGTCCCTCGTTTATTGGTTAACCCGAAGCCCCACCAGGTCAGCGCTCAATTTAATGTCTCCCACCAGGCGATGGATGAACGATTTTATGAGGTTGTTTTGCATGTAAGAATCGCATCAATCCAGGATGACGAGGTTGTCTTTGTGCTAGAGCTTCAGCAGGCGGGCATCTTTGAGATCGCAGGCGCAGCGCCGGAAGAACTCCCCATTCTGCTTGAGGTGCGTTGCCCGGATGTACTTATCGCGTTCGCGCGCCAGGCTGTCTGCGACCTGGTGGTAAAGGGCGGGTTCCCCCAGTTGCTTCTCGACCCGGTGGATTTCCACACGATGTATACCCAAAAGCAGCGGGCTGATGAACGTCAGGTTCAGGGCTGAGACGCAACCCCTCGTTTCGAACTCCGCCGATTTCGCTGCCGCCAAGGAATACATAGCACGCCACCTCACGATGACCGGCGAAAACAAACCGCTTGTCGCTATTCTCGGTGCCGGCTCTTGGGGTACCGCACTTGCCATTCTATTGGCCCGCAACGCCTACCCCACCAAGCTTTGGGGTCACGAGCGCAATGAGCTCGAACGTCTAGAGCGCGAACGTGAGAACAACCAATACTTACCTGGCATCGATTTTCCAGAGGCGTTACATGTTGAACATGATCTGGTGGAGTTAACGCGCGCCGCGAATAACATACTGATCGCTACCCCAAGTCACGCGTTTCGAGCCATCCTCGAACAACTTAAACCGCATATCGAGTCGAGCGCGATTGTTGCGTGGGCGACTAAGGGATTGGAACCCGGGTCGGGCAAACTCCTTCATCGTGTTGCCCGTGAAGTGCTTAGTGACGACATAATGATCGGCGTCGTTTCGGGCCCCACCTTTGCGCGTGAGGTTGCGACGGGCCTGCCCACCGCGTTCACCGTCGCCGCCGGCGACGAGAATGTTGCAGAACGTATCGCTAGCTGGCTGCGTAATGAGCGCACGCGCGTCTACACAAGTCGTGATATCGCCGGCGTCCAACTAGGCGGGGCGATCAAGAACGTGATGGCAATCGCGGCTGGGATTAGTGACGGGCTCGGTTTTGGGGCCAATGCGCGCGCCGGTTTGATTACGCGTGGGCTGGCCGAACTCGCGCGCCTTGGGGTTGCTATGGGCGGTAAACGGGAAACCTTCATGGGCCTGGCCGGGGCCGGTGATTTGATCCTTACCTGCACTGACAATCTTTCGCGCAATCGCCGCGTCGGACTAGGACTAGGCGAAGGCCGCAAGCTGCCCGATATCCTCACGGAACTTGGCCAGGAGGCGGAAGGCGTTGCGACGGCACGCGAACTCTATGCCCTGGCCAAACGCATGGATGTGGATATGCCCATTACCGAGCAGGTATACCGTGTCCTATACGAGGATTGTTCGCCCCAGCAGGCGGTGGAGGCCTTGTTGAGTCGCGAACCGCGGAAAGAATAGCTCCCCTCCCCGGCCCTCCCCATTTGGGGAGGGAGCTTATATGTGTCGCTCACGCGACGGTGTATTAACCTCGGTCTCGGCCGGGTAGCCGAGGTACTTTGACTCGGACCTTCCGTGGTCCTCGCCCTACGGGTCGCCTGCGGCGGTCCAAATTTGATCCTGTCAAATTTGTCTTATCGGCGACAAGACAATTTTGGCGGGAGCAAAATTGGGCGCGCGCTTGCTTAGCGCGCCCGCAAGGGGCTGCGCCAAGGACGGCGCGGCTCCAAGTACCCAAAGAAACGCTCCCCCTGGCGCGGCGCCGGCAAACCCAGCCGGTACCCTCGCTCAACGCTTGTCTCAGAAGGTTCTCCGACAGGCATCTGACCTCCATGGATGGAGGAAATGCAAAGGATTGTCGGGAACAATCCTAGCCCTGTCCTGACGTCGAACGCGCAGGTCCCTTCTGCGCCCCTTCGAACTTACCCTTCGCCTGCGCGCCTCGTGACGTGCAAGGATGTGCACTAATGCCGCGGGCGCAGGGATGCGCAAGAGCGGCCTCGGCTTGCTTTAAGGGGCAACAAAATCAAAGCACTTCTACAAAAGTCACCCGCCACACGGGCCGGCGCCCCGGTGAGAATGAGGTCGCCAACGGCGACACGAATGAGTTCGACCGCTGGGGGCCGATGACCTTCACTTCACACAACCAATCAAACCGAAGCGGGATGCGACGCGTCAGACACTCGCACAGCGCGGGCGGAGCGAAGGTGGCCAGGCATTTAGCGTAGAGCTTATCGGTCGCCGGCGCGACCAGATCTCGTAGCCGCTGGACAAACGGTAGTGTGAGATCATCCGACAGCCGGGGCGTTGACTCAACCTCGTCGGCCGGCACCGCGGAGACGGGGCTTGCTAGCAGTAAGGCAACCAATAAGCCTTTCCATGACATGACCGTTATTCTGGGTACTGGGCGGTGCTGGGTCAAAACATGCCCGATCCCGTCAACAATAACCCCATGTAGTCGCCCCACACCCGTGAAAAACGGTTTTTTTGGCTCCGATCGAACGTTTGCCGGCTTTTCCAGGGCGTTGGCGTGCTCTTTGCATGAAAAAAGTCAATTCGCGAAGTCCCTTCTAGGGGATGGAAATCGCCAGGCGGGACCTGGTACGGCAATTTAGACAGCAATTAGGAGCGTAGTAATGGGAAAGTCAGTTTCAGCCCTCACCAAACGACCCGAAAAGCGCAGAAAAGCGCGGCGCAATACCGCCGATCGTCGTGACCAGGTACGCTGGGAAAAATCGCCATCCAAATCCAAACAGAGTGAACGGCGTGCCGGTACTGGCCGCCGCCAGGAAGATAAGGTGTGGGATAAGATTCGGTCTAAGAGTTAGGCGCTCAAGCTCCAAAGGTATCTAAAGAAAGCCCGGCTACGCCGGGCTTTGTCGTTCTTACGAGCTCGCTGGAAACCCGAGTTGGCGCCAGGCCTCGTATACGACCACCGCTACCGCGTTGGACAGATTTAGGCTACGCATGTCGGGAAGCATTGGCACCCGTAGGCGCTGCTCGGCTGGGGTCTCCGCGAACAGCGCCGCCGATAGACCCCGCGTTTCGGGGCCAAACAGAAATGCATCGCCCGGTTGATAGTCCACCGCGGTATAGAGGCGTTTGGCTTTGGTTGAGAAAGCGAACACCCGGTTTGGCTTAATGTGATTCCTGAAGGCATCGAGACTGGTATGCGTATGCACATTCGCCCACTCGTGATAATCCAGCCCGGCACGCTTTAGTTGTTTATCATCAAGCTCAAAGCCCAGCGGCTCGATAAGATGTAATGTTGCCCCCGTATTGGCGCAAAGCCGGATCGCATTGCCGGTATTAGGGGGGATCTCCGGTTCGTAAAGGACGACGTGAAACAAGTCAGGCTCTCTGGTTACAGGTCTCGGTGTCGCGGCCAGAGTCTAGCCTGGCTCGGTCCCCAGTGAACATAGCGTCAGGCCGGCTCTTCAAAACACCCGTAGCTGGCATTTTTAGGGGATTCTACCGGCGTGCCGTCGCCGGGCGCGAACTCAACGGCAAGCTCGGACGTTATGCGCGCGAACGGTTGGTGTCGGTGCAGCGTAAAGTAGCAAGCAGTAATTAGCGGCAACTAAGATCGATCAGTGCCGGCTTGGAGGTTGATCTTGGCCTGACAGAAACCCATCTATCGCCGATTCAGCTTGTGTCCACCAACTGCGGGTTTGCTTCAACAGGTTTTCCTGGTGGCGCGGCTGGGGTTGCATACGATTTTGCGGGGCAGGTATAGCTGGCGGCCGATCATAGGCCATGGCAATGAGGCGTCGTGACTTTCTAAGCGTTAGGTTCTTTGGTTCTTGGGCCTTGAAGGTCGTGTCCAGCAGAAATACGGCGTCGATCTTGGTGACCCGGAAAGTCTTCCAGAAGGGTGCCGGGTTGGCGGTGGTGGAGTAGCCCTTTACCTGATAGCACTCAGCCACCACACCGCCGTCACTATCCATGTAGACGACGTGTGGCTCGACAACTCTGAGGTGGTGTTGGCCATCATAACGGATGGCGGCTCGACGGCGTTCCTTCGCAGCCTTGCTCAGCAGCTTGAGTACAACCGGTATCATCCTTAATTCCCCCTCATATAGCTGTTGAAAACGCCTGGCCAACTATTTAGGTATGGCACATAAATGCAGAATGGCCGCGCCAGAATAGTGACGCACCGACAACTGTATAGAAATCCCAGATAAACGGTCAGATCAACTTGGCCTCTATTTTGCGGGGTCCAAACGAGTTTATATGTCAACGTTCGTCGACATATTAGTAAGTCGCGTCTCGTGTCGGCGGGGGATGACTAGTAGTGTCGGAGTAGTCTTACATACCCAAACCCGTCACCGCCGGTGACGATGTACTACCGGGGCGAAAAAAGTCGATACGTCCCTTCGATGAGCAAGGGAGTCAAACGAGGCGCATACACTCAAGAATCGTGATATGGCCGCCTAAGTCAAAGCTGTCTCTTGCCGTCGGCAAAGACCTGTGTCCATTCGAGCACTCGAACGGACTTTCGAAGCCCAGTTGACCAAAAAGGATCGGTCTCGATGAGCGATTGGACAGTGTCTGAGCTGTCGGCGTCCACGAGCCATAGACCACCAGCGGCAACGCCACTGCCGGCCTGCTTCAGTGGACCAGCCGCCTGAATGTTAGTCGCATTCTGTTCCAGGAATGCCAAGTGCGCGGGCATGTGCTTAGGGCGCATGTCGGCGCGGCTATCATCATCTTCAAACAACACAGCATAAATCATGGTTCAGGCCTCCTAATCTTCTCGCTAGTTGATTATATCGTCGGCGTAGCTGCCGTGCAGGATGCACTAATGCCGCGGGCGCAGGCGACCTACAGTGACGTAGGAAGGTAGAGCAATGCAGGAGCAATTGCCGGGACGCGCAGCAGCAGCCGACACAATGAACTCTCCCTCCCCAATTATTGGGGAGGGCTGGGGAGGGGCTACGCCCTTGCTACCACCCAGATCTCGACCGACTTGGCGCCGGCTTTTTTCAGGCAGGTGGCAAAGGCATTGACGGTGTGTCCGGTGGTCATGACATCGTCTACCACCGCCACCCGCGCTCCCTTCAAGCTACCGATAACCTTAAACGCGTTGCGTACGTTCCGTTGCCGCGCCTTGGGCGGCAGACTCGTTTGCGGGGGCGTGGCGCGGGTGCGCTGTCCCGATTGATAGTCGAGCCTAAGCCTGAGTCGCTCGGCCACCGGTCGTGCGATCTCAAGCGATTGGTTGTAGCCACGCTCGCGCAAACGCTTGGTGTGTAACGGTACTGGCATAATGACATCGATCTCCGGATTACGACTGGCTACGTAATCGGCAAGCCGCGCGCCTAGCAGCCCCGCCGTATCGAGTCGCTGCTGATACTTGAGGTCTTGAATCAAACGATCGATGGGTGCGGCGTATACAAACGGCGCCAGGGCGCGACTGAAGGCGGGCGGGCGTTGTTGGCACGCACCACATCGATGTTGGGTCGTGCTTGTTTCTGCCAAGGGTGCGGCACATTGCTTACAACCGTTGTATAGGTGCGGCAACGACGCCTCACAGGCATCGCAGAATTCATTGCTCGCGGCAACACGTTCACTGCAAAGCAAGCAGATGCCGGGGAATAACCACTGCTGTATACTTTTAAGGCGGCCGCGAATCATTCTTATTTTGCACGTCTATCGATGGCCCGTAGCTTACTCTTTTGTATGAGAGATTAACCCCTTGCTATGGATGACCTTGCGGCCCAACTCGCAGACCGGCGCGCCCAAGGCCTTTATCGCCAACGCCAAATCATTACCGGCGCCCATGGTGTTCGCGTGCAAATGGGCCAGCAATCGCTGCTGTCGTTTTGTAGTAACGATTATCTAGGTCTCGCCAGCGAACCGCGTATCGTCAACGCCTTTTGTGTCGCCGCTACCCGCTACGGGGTGGGTTCGGGCGCATCACATCTCATCACCGGCCACAACCACGCCCACCACGCGTTAGAAGAAGAGCTGGCAGAATTCGTGGGCGCCCCCAGGGTGTTGTTGTTTTCCACCGGCTACATGGCCAATCTCGGGGTGGTCACGGCGTTGGCCAAGCGCCACGGGACGGTGTTTGAAGACAAGCTCAACCACGCCTCGCTCATCGACGCCGCGCGTCTATCCAACGCAAATGTACAACGCTATCCGCATGCCGACGTAGATCGACTCACCGCACTGATGACGGCTAGCGATGGCGACAAACTTATTACTACCGATGCTGTCTTTAGTATGGATGGCGACCTCGCGCCGCTTGAGGATCTGGCGGCATTGGCGGCGCAACACCAAGCCTGGTTGCTGGTCGATGACGCCCATGGGCTCGGGGTGCTGGGCCCGGAAGGGCGCGGTTCCTTGGCCGACCGCGGTATAGCGATCAAGCCGCCCACCGTTCTCATGGGCACCTTAGGTAAGGCCTTTGGCGTGTTTGGCGCGTTTGTCGCCGGCAGTCACGAGCTCATCGAGACCCTGATCCAGCAGGCCCGTACCTATATCTACACCACCGCCCTACCGCCGGCGGTGGCCGAGGCCACCCGCGCCAGTTTAAAGATCGTGCAAACGGAGATCTGGCGGCGCCAACACCTGTTCGCGTTGGTCGAGCACTTTGTCGATGGGGCTCGTAACCTGGGGCTCAGGCTTGCCGATTCGCAGACCCCGATCCAACCGGTAATCTTCGGCGATGCTAAACGGGCGCTTGCCGCCAGCGAGTACCTGCGTGGCCAGGGTATTCTGGTCACCGCCATCCGCCCACCGACCGTACCCCGCGATACCGCGCGACTTCGCATTACGTTCTCGGCGGCCCACGAGATTGCGCACGTCGACCGTCTGCTCGACGCGCTCTCGCGGCTACCGGTGACACCGTAGACGTGGCGCTCTATGCGGAGACCCTGGGTCACGGGCCCAGTATCGTTCTGGTCCACGGCTGGGGTTTTGATAGCAGTGTCTGGCACGAGTGGGCCAAAGATCTGGCGCGCCGATTTCGAGTAACGCGAATCGACCTACCGGGCTATGGGGCTAGTCGCGATGTCGCCAGCGACTTCAGCTTCGCCAGCCTGGCCGAACAAGTGTTGGCGCAATGCGATACACCGCTGATTTGGGTCGGTTGGTCGTTAGGCGGCATGATAGGCCTGGCGGCCGCCGGCGCCGGGCATCCGGCCATTGTCGGACTAGGGTTAATAGGCGCGACGCCTAAGTTCTCACAGGACGACGATTGGCCACACGGTATGGAGCTTGAGCAACTGAATCAGTTTACGCGCGAACTCGAACAAGACGCGCGCGCGACATTGTCGCGTTTCGCGAGCCTGCAACGTGGGGCCGGCGATAGCCGCAGATTGTTGCGGCCCCTGCGTCAGGCGCTATCTGCCGAGGTGCCGACCATGCAGGCGTTGCGTGCGGGCCTAGAGTTATTAGGTCAGGCCGATCTACGGGCGCAGGTTGCATCTATTAATGTCCCGGTTGCGCTCATCCACGGCAGCGATGACCAAATCGTACCCATCGCCGCCGCCCAACATTTGGCGGCGCGGCTCCCGCATGCAACTCTAATTGCGATAGAGGGTGGCGGACATGCACCGTTTCTTTCGCACCCACTGGATTGCGCCGCCGCCGTGGCGGCGACCCAGGCATGAGCACCATGATGCTCGATAAGGCCCAGGCCCGTATGGCCTTTACGCGTGCAGCCGACACGTACGACGACAGTGCGGTCCTGCAACGCGAGATCGCCAAGCGTATGTTGGACCGTTTGGATTTGATCAAACGTCGACCCGAGCGTGTCATCGATGTTGGTTGTGGCACCGGTTTTTGCGGGCAAGTCTTAGAGAAACGCTATAAAGGTGTGTTCATCGTCGGTGTCGATGTCGCCGAATCCATGCTCACCGCGGCAAAAACCAAAACGCGCTGGCGCAGCCGCCAGCGGTTCGTTTGTGCCGATGCCGAATCCATGCCCTTGACCGCGGGCAGCGCCGACATGGTGGTGTCCAACCTAACCCTGCAATGGTGCAATCCAGACAAGGTATTCAAGGAGTTCGCACGTGTGCTGCGAGCAGGCGGGCTACTTATGTTTAGTAGTTTCGGCCCGGATACCCTCAAGGAATTGCGCGCCGCTTGGCGTAGCGTCGACGATCAACCGCATGTGCATGCCTTTATCGACATGCACGATCTCGGTGATGCCTTGGTGCGTGCCGGGTTTGCCGATCCGGTCATGGACGTCGAGCACTTTACGCTCACGTATCCGGACGTCATGACGGTGTTGCACGACCTCAAGAATCTCGGTGCGCACAACGTCGATGAAGGGCGCGCCCGCGGGCTCACCGGCAAGACGCGTTTCGCCCGATTCAAGGCGGCCTATGAGAGCCAAGCGCGCGATGGCCTCATCCCGGCCAGCTTCGAGGCGGTCTATGGCCATGCCTGGATACCGGAAGCGGGCGCAACCCGTAAGGCCACTGACGGTTCCGTGGCCATTCCCGTCGACCGCATCGGGCGACGACGATGATGGCGCGTGGCGGCTGGTTCGTCACCGGCACCGATACCGAGATCGGCAAGACCTGTGTTTCTGCCGGACTACTGGCGGGGCTGGCGCAGGCGGGCCTCACCTGTGTCGGTATGAAACCGGTGGCTAGCGGGTGTTCAAACACCGCCGATGGCCTGCGCAACGATGACGCCGAACGTCTGCAAACGGCTAGCTGTGTCGAGATCGACTACCAAGATGTGAACCCCTATGCATTTGAACCGGCGATAGCGCCGCATCTGGCCGCGCATGCGGTTGGGGTTACTATCGATCTCGATAAGATTCACACGCACTACCAGCGCCTGTGTGCCAAGGCCGATTGGGTGGTGGTCGAGGGGGTGGGCGGTTGGCTGGTGCCGCTGAACGATGAGGCAACCATTGCCGATCTGGCGAGGATTCTAGGCCTACCGATCATCTTGGTGGTGGCGATTCGCTTGGGTTGTCTCAACCACGCCCTGTTAACGGTGGAAGCGATCAAGCAGGCCGGGCTGCCGTTTGCCGGCTGGATCGCCAATCGGCTCGCGGACCATGGCGAGTTGGTAAAAGAAAACATCGCCACCCTTAAGACGCGCATTGACGCGCCGTTGTTGGGCAATTTGCCTTACCTATTAGAAGATCCCGCGCCCTCGAAGGTGGCCACGTATCTGCGGCTAAACACGTTATTGGCGCCCAAGTAGCGGTGTCTCACAAGCGCAACAGCTTGGTTGCAGCCCTAGGGACCATGTGATAGCGTCCGCAAAATTCGCGATCGATGAGTTGCGCTGCTCGGGTAGCCGTGATCTTGGACAACTTGGGCCAGGGATGGGGTGTTACCAATTAGAAGAGTGGGTACTTTGCGGGCAGAAATCGCCGGCCACGAATTCGTGCGGCGATCGAAAACTACAGAGGGCACTATGGCACAAGCGCCGCCGGCATCACCGACGCACATTGTGATCCGCCCCAACCGGTCGTTGTCTTTTCGTGGCATGGTTTGGTTGTTCTTGGCGTATCTAGGGCTTATGGCGGTGATCGGGCTTGGGTTTTTGGGTGCCGGTGCCTGGATGGTGTTGCCGTTTGCCGGCGTCGAGGTGGTACTGATATTTCTCATCTTTTATATTGTGGTTTACCGCCATACTAACGACCACGAACTGGTAATAATTGAAGGCGAGACATTAAGCGTCATCAGTCACAACGGAAGCTCGCAAACGCATCATGAGTTTCCACGGTATTGGGCCAAGCTTAAGCTGGAACGCAACGAACACCACTGGTATCCGTCGCGGTTAAAGCTTGGTTGCTACGGTCGTTTTGTTGAGATCGGCATCGGCCTCAGGGAACAAGACAGACAGGTGCTGGCCAAGAAGTTAAGGAATTTAATGGCCAGCCCAACGTATGGGTGATGGGCGGATAGCCGCATAAAAAGATTTGGATGAATTGCTAAGGGGAGAAAAGCATGTTCATGTTGTGTCTCGCTAAGCTGAGAGGCCTAACAGCTCGCCTGCTCGCGGGCGCCGCTGTCTTTCTCATGTCCGGGCTCGCTTTTGCGGATTACGCACTGAATTTCCAGCGGCCCGTTACGGAGATCGCCCGGGATATATTGGATCTGCACAACCTCATCCTCATCATCTGCGCGATCATTTTCGTGGTCGTATTTAGCCTCATGTTCTATGCCCTGTTCGCCCACCGCAAGAGTCGCGGCCACAAGGCAGCCACGTTCCACGAAAATTCCACGTTGGAGGTGGTATGGACCATCATCCCGTTCGCGATCCTGGTGGGCATGGCGATTCCCTCCACGGCCACGCTCTTGAAAATGGACGACGTGACCGGATCGGAAATGACCGTCAAGATCACGGGATACCAGTGGAAGTGGCGCTATGACTACCTTGACCATGACGTCGGCTTCTTCAGCGTGTTGAGCACGCCGCGCGAGCAAATCGAGAACCAGGCGGACAAGAGTGACAATTACCTCCTGGAGGTCGACAACCCGCTGGTTCTCCCCGTCGGCAAGAAAGTCCGTTTCCTGCTGACCGCCAACGACGTCATTCATTCCTGGTGGGTGCCGCAGCTCGGCGTGAAGAAGGATACCATCCCTGGCTTCATCAACGAGATCTGGACCCGGATCGATGAGCCCGGCACCTACCGCGGCCAGTGCGCCGAGCTCTGCGGCAAGGATCACGGCTTCATGCCCATCGTGGTAAAGGCCGTCAGCGACCAGGAGTTCGCGGCATGGGTGCAACAGCAGAAGGAGCTGATGGCGGCGGCCGCGGCGGCGGCGGACAAGACCTGGGCCATGGAGGAACTCATGAACCGCGGCAAGGTGGTCCATAACCAATGCGTCGCTTGCCACCGGCCAACCGGCCAGGGCGTCCCCGGCGTGTTCCCGGCGATCGCGGGCAGCAAGATCGCCGCCGGCCCGGTCGAAGAGCACTTGAAGATCGTCATGGACGGCAAGCCCGGCACGGCGATGCAGGCGTTCGCCGAGCAGCTCAACGACGTGGACATCGCTGCGGTCGTGACCTATCAACGCAACGCCTTCGGCAATAACACGGGCGATCTGGTGCAGCCCTTGCAGGTCAAGGGCCTGCGCAAGTAAGTAGTAAGAATTTAGTTTGGGAGACTGAAACATGGCGATAGCCGCGACTTCACATCACGACGAGCATCCCTCCGGGATCATGCGTTGGTTATGCACCACCAACCACAAAGACATCGGCACCTTATATCTGTGGTTCGCGCTTATCATGTTCTTTGTCGGCGGCGCCATGGCCCTGGTCATCCGCGCCGAGTTGTTCCAGCCGGGGCTGCAGGTGGTGGAACCGCATTTCTTCAATCAGATGACTACCTTGCACGCGCTGGTGATGATCTTCGGTGCGGTCATGCCGGCCTTCGTTGGTCTTGCCAACTGGCAGATCCCGATGATGATCGGCGCCCCCGATATGGCGTTACCGCGGCTCAATAACTGGAGCTTCTGGCTGTTGCCGTTCGCGCTAACCCTGCTATTGGGCGGCCTGTTTACGCCCGGTGGCGCCCCGGGCGCGGGCTGGACCATCTATCCACCACTATCGGTGCAGGGCGGCATGGGCACTGACTTCACCATTTTCGCCATCCATATCCTGGGTATCTCATCCGTGCTAGGCGCGCTCAATATCATCACTACCATTCTCAACATGCGCGCCCCCGGCATGACGTTAATGAAGATGCCGCTGTTCGTATGGACCTGGCTTATTACCGCTTACTTGCTGCTGGCGGTGATGCCGGTGCTGGCCGGCGTCGTGACCATGCTGTTAACCGATCGTCATTTCGGTACCCATTTCTTTGATCCCGCCGGCGGCGGTGATCCGGTATTATTCCAGCACGTGTTCTGGTTCTTCGGTCATCCCGAGGTCTATATCCTGATTCTTCCGGCCTTCGGCGTGGTCTCGCAGATCATACCGACATTCTCCCGCAAGCCGCTCTTCGGCAATGACTCTATGGTGTACGCTACCGCATCAATCGCCTTCCTCTCTTTCTTAGTATGGGCGCACCACATGTTTACGGTCGGCATGCCCGTAGGCGGCATGCTGTTCTTCATGTACGCCACCATGCTCATCGCCGTGCCCACCGGGGTGAAGGTGTTCAACTGGATCGCGACCATGTGGCGCGGGTCGATGACGTTTGAGACGCCCATGCTGTTCGCCGTGGCGTTTGTGTTCTTGTTTACCATCGGCGGGCTTTCCGGACTGATGCTGGCGATTGTGCCGGCGAATTTCCAGTACCACGACACCTACTTTGTCGTGGCGCACTTTCACTATGCCCTGGTGTCGGGATCAATTTTCACCATCTTCGCCGGCGCCTATTTCTGGTTGCCCAAGTGGACCGGCCGCATGTACAACGAGACTCTGGGCAAGTGGCATTTTTGGCTGACGGTGATCGCATTCAACATCACATTCTTCCCGCAGCATTTTCTGGGGCTGGCGGGTATGCCGCGGCGCATTCCGGACTACGCCTTGCAGTTCACCGAGTTCAACCAGATATCGACCATTGGCTCGTTCGTGCTCAGCGCGGCCCAACTCCTGTTTCTGTACATCGTGGTGCAGACGATTCGCGGCGGCAAGAAAGCGACAACTCAGGTGTGGGAAGGTGCGGAAGGCCTGGAATGGACGGTGCCTTCACCGGCCCCTTACCACACCTTTGCAACGCCGCCCAAGGTTAGCTAGGTACGCAGGCAAGCACTGGCAAGGCCCGTGAACTTGCGTGATGTAACTAATGGCGTTATGGCAGCAGAAAGCGGAAAAACGCCGGAGCAACGACGTGCGATTATTCGTACGGTGATAATCCTGGGCGCGATGGCATTGGCGTTTTATCTATTTTTCATCATTCGGGGGTTGCTGTGAGCGCGCCCGATGCGCGGGCGCGGGCCAACAAGCGCCTCGCCGGCAAGCTGTTCCTGGTGGTGGTGGCGATGTTCGCGTTCGGCTTCGCGCTGGTGCCGCTGTACGACGTGTTCTGTCAGATCACCGGTCTCAACGGGAATACCGGGCGTATCGATGAGCGGGTCGCGCAGGCCAGTCAGGTGGACACGAGCCGCTGGGTCACGGTCGAGTTCACCGGCCAGGTGATGAACGGCCTGCCGTGGGAGTTTCGGCCCTTGCAGAATAAGTTGCGTCTGCACCCCGGTGAGACCGCTGTGGTCAAGTACTACGTGGGCAACATGACGGCTGAGACCATGACCGGGCAGGCGGTTCCCAGCGTGAGCCCGCCCAGGGCCGCCTCGCACTTCAAGAAGGTCGAGTGCTTTTGCTTCAGCCGGCAGCAGCTCGAGGGCGGGCAGAGCGAGGAGATGCCCGTGAGGTTCCTGGTGGAAAGTGATCTACCCGAAGACGTTAAGACGCTTACCCTGTCTTATGCGTTTTATGATGTTGATTCGTCGCAAGCGCGGCGGATCAGCAACAATGCGCGTCTCGCGACCCACGGGCGTGAACCGTCGCAACACCGGGCGTCGTCCGGCGGATAGAGTTTGATGTCGCAAGAATACAACTAGAGGGAAAATCGTATGGCTGCGGCACACGGTAGCTACTACCTTCCTAACCCGAGCCCGTGGCCGGTGTTAATGTCGATCGGCCTGTTTTCGCTGGCGCTTGGTTTCGTGTTGTTTATCAATGAAGTCGGGATGGGCCCGTACCTCATGATTCTGGGTGTGGCGATCGTCGTCTACATACTGGTTCGATGGTTTGGCCAGGTCATCGGTGAAAGCGAGAGTGGGCTCTACAACGAGCAGGTCGATCGGTCTTTTCGCTGGGGCATGGCCTGGTTCATCTTCTCCGAGGTGATGTTTTTCGCCGCATTCTTCGGGGCGCTGTTCTACGTACGCCAGTTCGCCGTGCCGTGGATCGGTGAGACCGAGCTGCTGTGGCCCGGCTTCGATGCCACCTGGCCGACGGCAGGGCCGGAGGGGCCGACGGCGGTCCATACGGAGCCCCCGGGACCCAACCAGTTCACGCCGATGGAGGCCTGGGGAATCCCGGCCCTCAACACCCTGGTCCTGCTGAGCTCCGGTGTTACCGTCACCATCGCCCATTGGGCCCTGCTGAAAGACAACCGCGGACAGCTGGTGACGTTTCTGTTCCTGACCATCGTGCTAGGGTTGATTTTCCTGTCACTGCAGGCCTACGAGTACGTGTACGCCTACACCGAGCTGGATCTGACGTTGAAGACCGGTGTGTACGGGGCGACCTTTTTCATGCTCACCGGCTTCCACGGCTTTCACGTGACCATGGGTGCGATCATGTTGATGGTGATTCTAGGGCGCACCATCAAGGGCCATTTCCGGCCCGACCACCATTTCGCCTTCGAGGCCGTGGCGTGGTACTGGCACTTCGTGGACGTGGTCTGGTTGTGCTTGTTTGTGCTGGTGTACTGGCTCGCCTGAGGTAAGACGCCCTCACCGCTGAAGGCGCGGCCACGAGAGTGGGCAGCGCCTTTTTTCGCTAAATAACTGGTCGTGAGTAGCTACGTAGCTATTGCCGGTGAAATACATAGGCTTGTAATCCGCTAAAGCTGCTGATTTGTTCCTCGCCACCGGCCACCCGCAACCAGCTACTGTATTTGTCATATGCCGCCGGGCGGAATGAGGCCGAAGTAGAAGCCGCCCATGAGCAGCAGAAACAGGCCCACCGAGAGCGCGATACGGATGGTCAGGGCCTTGGCCGTGCGGGTGCTGTCGCCGCTGCCGCGGAACAGGAATACCAGCGCAGAACCCAGGCTGGCGAGTATGAGAAACAGCAGTATGATAACAATCAGCCTCACAAGCTCGGGATTCCCCGCGCAACAGGAGGCCCACGAGTATACCGGACAGTCGGGCCAGGCCCTATTCTGGACCGTCGGTGATACGTTTGGAGCTGATGGCCGCTCATCGATACCGCTTTCGACCCGCGCTGGTCCCTACCTTGGCGATGCTGGCGCTGTGTACGTTATTCGTCGGTCTCGGGTTCTGGCAGCTGGACCGCGCCGAGCAGAAGCGCGCCCTGCAGGCCGCGTATGATGCGCGCATGGGCGATGCCCGGGTGCAGATCGAGCCGCGGATACAGCGGGCCGACGAGCTGCGGTTCTACCGGGTCATCGTCGACGGCACTTACGAGCCCCGGTACCAGGTCCTGATCGACAATCGCATCCACAATGGTCGTGTCGGCTACCATGTGATCACGCCGCTGCGCATCCGCGGCAGCGAAGTACGGGTGCTGGTCAATCGCGGTTGGGTGCCGCTGGGCCAGAGCCGGGAGCTGTTGCCGCCGGCCCTCGCCCCGGACGGGCTGGAGAAGGTCACTGGCGTGGCCACGGTGCCGCGCGATCAGGTGTTTACGCTGGGCGCGACGGAGCCGCTGGACGCTGCCTGGACGCCGCTGTGGCAACACATGGACATGAAACGCTACGCCGAGGCGGTGCCGTTTCCGCTGCAGCCGGTCGTGGTCCTACTCGACCCCGACAGCGCTGCCGGCGGGTTCGAGCGCCAATGGCTGCGGCTGGATGCCGGGATCGCGGTGCACCAGGGCTATGCGTTCCAGTGGTTCATGCTGGCGGCGGCCTTGCTCGTGATCTACGTGGTCATCGGTGTGCGCGCCGCCCGCGCGCACGGTTCCGGCAGCGCCGGCGAGGACGCGCGCGGGCGTTGAGCAGTCGGTAGCGACATGGCGCGGGTCAAACACACACTGATCATTTTACTGGTGGCTTTGTTCGCGCTGCCGTTGATTCTTGCGTACGGCCTGTACTGGTATGGGTGGCGGCCGGGCGGCACCATAAATCACGGTGAGCTGGTCCAACCGGCGCGCCCGATTGCAGACGCGCTGCTGCGCACGCTGGAGGGTCGCGACATCCGCTTTCACGATCTGCGCCGCAAATGGGTCCTGGTCTACTTCGGCTCTTCGCAGTGCGGTGAGGCGTGTGAACGCAACCTGTACAAAATGCGCCAGGTACGCCTGGCGCAGGGCAAGGACGCCGATCGGATTCTGCGTATGTTTCTCGTGACCGACGCGCGCGCGCTCGATCGATTACGGCCCAAGCTCGCGGAGTACCCCGGCATGCAGGTCATCACCGGCCCCGCAGAAAACGTCAAGACGCTGGCGCAGCAGTTCGCGCTGCCGGCGGGCTCACCGCTCGATGGGCTCGAGCGCATCTACGTCGTGGACCCGTTGGGTAACCTCATGATGAGCTATCCGGCCGGCGCTGATGCGAGCGGTGTGCGCAAGGATCTCGTGCGCCTGCTCAAGGTGTCACAGATTGGTTGATGATGACGCGAACTGATGCCCAAGCCGCGAGGTTTTTCTATACGGCGCTGGCGGCAGCCGTGTTCGCCTACGCCATCGTGATGGTCAATGCCTACACGCGTGTCTCCGGTGCTGGTTGCGCGGCGGGATCGGACTGCTATGAGCGACAGCTTATGGTGGCCTCACCGGACGAGGACCTGCTACCCGCGCTGGGCTACGGCGAGCGATCGTGGGAGACCAAGGTCCATCCTTACCTGGCAGCGGCGCTGGCGGTGCGCTTGGCCTACCTGGGCTGGCAGGTCGACCGGGAGGTAGGCAATCGACGCTTGGTAATTCCCGCGATCGTGTTCGTGCTGTTGTTCGCGCTGGTGCTACCCGACCTGCCGGCGGCGGGCCTCAAGCTGAGGCCGTCGGCGGCGTTCATGCGGCTACTCGCCGCATCGACCATGCTGGCGCTTCTGTGGTGGCTGGTGTTGCGTGAGCAGCGTTTCTGGAAAAGCGTGGACGACACGCCGTTCACACACGCGTTGCGCCCGCGCACGATCGCGGCGCTGGTCATCGTTGCGGTGGCGATCGCGATTGGCGGCTGGTCGAACATCAGCCGCACCGGGCTGCCCTGCGCGGATTCTCCAACCTGCCACGAGGCGTGGTGGCCGAGTATGGATCTGGCGGGGGCGTTTGCGACCCTGCGCTATGCCGACGTGGAACATGCGCGCCAGGCACCCGGACTCGGGGCCGCGACCGCGATCCACATGCTGCATCGGGCCGCTGCGCTGATCGTACTGCTGTACGTGGGCTGGTTGGCGGACCGCGTGTTCTGGACCGGGATCCAGGAAAATCTCTGCCGCTACGGCCTGGTGATATTGATCGCGCTGTTGGGCCAGGTCAACCTCGGCGTCATGGCCGTGGTCATGGGGGCGCCGATGCCGGTGGCGCTCGCGCACAGCGCCGTGAGCGCG
>CAXMNC010000050.1:0-30248 GCA_964194625.1 Acidiferrobacterales bacterium | reverse complement strand
GGTAACTTAGAACACCATAATCAAGTGCCATCGCCCGCGTGCCACCGCCAGACAGACTGACAACGACGAACAGCTCGTCTGTATTTTTTTCACCCAACGCCAGATTGGCAAATCGGTAGCCCTTGCTTTCATTGACCTGATCGATAGATGGATTGATCGGGTAGCTTGCACAACCAGCGACTAATATGAAAATGACTGACAACCAGAGCTTGTGCGCTAATTTCATTATTCGCTCTCCTGATATTAACTTTTCGCCACCCGTGCCAATCTATCTTCACTTAGTTGGTTTTCGTCGACTCAGCGTCTGGCGCTTTCTCAGATGGCTTAGACTTTTGCAAAAATCTGCGAAAGAAGCCGCGCTTTTTCTTGGCCTCGTCCGCGGGTGCCTCCTTGGCGGCAATGGCAGCCTCACAGGCGTTTTGGCCGCCGCTACCGAGGTCACCCGAATACACAAGGTAGGCCGGGTTAACGAAGGGAAGTAGTATCTTGCTGAAGCTCTTGAACTTACTTTTCTTGGTGATAGACACCTCAGGTTCTACGAGGGTCCCGGTGAGTTTCACCGGCGTTGCCAGGCTGATGAAGCTGGCCTTCTTTGGGGCAGGTATTAGCACCATATCTAATTGCTCGGTACCGAGGTCCAGGGTGCCGGTTGCCGCCACGGTAATACGTGTCGTATCAAGCAGGATGGGGCTGGTCTGCGCCACACCGTCCGTCACATCGAAGCGCGCCACCAGGCAGTTGAGCTCGGTGAACTGCTCGCGCTGCCATTTCGGTGACAGCATGGTGGTCACAAGACCCGCGGCCCACAGGTCGATATCGCGGCGCCCGATTTTGCCCGCCTCGCTAACGAACTCGGCTTTCCCGTTCACTTGGCCTAACAGGCCATGCAACGTCGCGCCGCGGCTGGTGAGATTAATGTTGATATCGCCCTTCCCCGCAATGTCTTTGATATCTAAGGCGCCAAGCAAGCGGCCGTAGTCGAGGTCTTTGACCGCCACCTGAAGGCTCGCCACCGGTGGGGTCGGTCGAGCGTCCAGGTCCAGGTTGGAGGATATCTGGCCACCCGCCAGTACTGCCTCCAATGGCGACACGATCAGGTGTCCGTTCTCGAGCTTTATTTTTACCGAGATTTCGCCAAGGTCGGTGACATTTCCAATTACGTCTGTGACCGTGAGCTCGACATCGGCATCCACCGCTCGCAAGGCGTCTACGGGTATCACAAAGTCCGAGAACAGACGCTTGTCGTCCGCTTCGTCCTCTCCTTCGTTCAAATCCTCGATCACGTCTTCGAGGTGAAGCTCACTGGCGACGAGCTTGGCAACGATGTGCGGCCGCGGTCCGTCCATGGTCAGCCTGAGGCTGCCGGTGGCGTGATTGTCCTCGAGGCTGAACTCGAGTTCGACCAGACGATAGATGTTGTCGCTCTCCATGATCCGCCCCGTCAGCCGATAGGGCCCGCGCGTCGGCAAATCGATATCTAGCAGCGGGTCCAAGGCGTCGAGGTCCTTACCTGTGAAAGTGAATGTAAGGTCGAAGTCCTCCTCGCCAAACGGCCGGATCACCTCCCCTTTGGTTTCAAAGGTCAAACCGGCCACGTGCCCTGACAAAGCCACTGGCCAGGTTTCGCGAGCGGCCGCCAAGTTCGCCAATGTATCCCCACTGTAGCGCAAGCTGAACGGCAGCCGCCTGAGTGTACCCTCGAGGGCAATATTGATCGGCTGCCCCGGGTCCGTGGTGATCGCGACCTTAGAGAGCCTGATCGGCACGACATGGCCCGCGATCTCGGTGCGATACCGCACGTCCACGGCGCCCGTCGTAAGCTGAAACTTCGATCCTTCCAGCAGTTCACGAACCGTTTTGCCGCGGCTCGCCAGGTGGATCTGCAGGTCATTTGCCCCAGCCCGAAGTTCCTTGACGTTCGCAAGCACCTTTAACTTATCGATGTCAAACTGATCCGCCGTCAGGTCGATGCCCAACCGTGGATTGTCGGCGCTCGCATCGAGTTGAACCCGGCCTTTGATCTGGCCCCCTGGTAGCGACATCGCGATTGGCGCGACCGTTAGCTGGCCATCCTTAAGCTTGGCGGTGACCGAGAGATCGCGGATAGCAGTCGGCGCACCCACCAGCCTTTTGACAGTAAGGTTGAGATCAGCGTCGATAACCTGAAATATCGCCGTCGGCAGCGGCGCATCGAGCGAAACCGGCTCGCGATCTTCGGTACTACTCGGGGCGCCGGCCGGCATGAGCTTCTCAAGATCGAATCGCTTGGAGGCGAGCTTCGCCCTCACGTGTGGGCGCGGTGCTTTGCTGTCCAAGGCAAGCATGCCTGCTACGTCGGTGCCGGCGATAGCAGCCTTGAAATCTGTGACGGTGTAACCATCATCCTTGTCAACAATACGGCCAGACAACTCATACACGCCGAGCGCCGGCACGGCGATGCCGAGCAGAGGCTCGAGCGCGCTGAGCTGTTTGCCCCTGACCTTGACCCTCAGGCCCAATCCCTTCCCCTCGACGGGCCACGCCACGGTGCCATTGATATCAAGCGCCGCACCGGCAGCGCTCGCTTTCATCTTGATCGGCCACGGTTTTGTAGGTGCAGTCAGCTCGGCGAGGGTGCCGCCGTCAAGGGACACTCTGAACGGGACATCGCCATAACTACCTTGGACTTTGAGGCTGAGCGGTTTGCCATCCGGCACCGAGGCTTCTCCCTTTTTGATGGCAAGATGGTTTTTCGCTTTGCCCTTGCCAAGATAACCCGCCAGGTCTGTGACGGTGTAGCCCTTGTCTATAGCGGTCACACGGGCTGACAGTGCATAAGCGCCGAGGGCGGGCAGCTCGGCATCGATTAACGGGCTCAGATCACCGATCTCTTTACCGCTTGCCGCAACCTTGATGTCGAAATCATCCCAGGCAAGCGGCTCAGCCACGGTGCCCTCGATATGCACCGACGCACTGGCCACGTCTGCCTCCAGTTTGACTGGCCACGGCTTGGTGGGTGCGATCAGCTCAGCCAGTGAGCCGCCCACGAGGGAAACCGTGAACGGGACATCAGCATACGCCCCTTCTAATCGCAGCTCGATCGGTGCATCGACGGGTGCGGATGCCGTTCCCTTGGTAAGGGCAAGGCGCCAAACCGCTTCAGCGCTAGCAAGGTGGCCGGTAAAATTCGTGATGCTGTAACGGTTGTCTGCTTCGGTTACGCGGCCGGACAATGCATAAGGACCTAGTGCCGGTAACGCGACGTCGAGCAATGAAGACAGATCTTCGGTCTGCTCGCCTCTGACGGCTATCTGAAGATCGAATCCCTTGCCTTCAAGCGGCCGGGTGACGGTACCCTCGACCTCAATGGTCGCACCGGCCGCCTGTGCCGCGAGCTTGATCGGCCACGGTCTATCGGATGCGACCAACGTGGAAGGCGTGCCGCCAAGCAGGGATAGGGTGAAACGGACGTCCTGGTAGGTGCCGGATGCATCGATCTGGATCCGTTCGCCCTCAGTCAGTACCGCCTCGGCTTCCGAGATCGTCAAACGGTGCACACGATCTGGACCCGAACGAAACGCGACTACGGACCGTCGCCATGTCAGCGACTCGATGTCAGGCAGTGCCGTCGGTTTGTCGCGTTTTTCCTTGAATGTCCAGTTGTTCCGGCCATCCGGTCTGGTCTCGAGCAGGATATCGCTACCCTCGAGCGCCAGCTTCAGAATCTTCAAATCACCCCTTATTAGCGGCAACAATGCCACTTGAAATTCGAGACGCTCAGCGCTCGAGAAGTTCGGCCGCGACGCCCACTCAGGGTTGGCGATATGCACGTCCTCGACCACGATTGTGGGCCAAAGTGAGGGCGTCAGCGATATGTCGCCTTCAAACCGTACCGAC
Source organism: Acidiferrobacterales bacterium (assembly GCA_964194625.1). Classification (GTDB taxonomy): domain Bacteria; phylum Pseudomonadota; class Gammaproteobacteria; order Acidiferrobacterales; family SPGG2; genus SPGG2. Next base: position 26,372 of record CAXMNC010000050.1, on the reverse strand, counting down.
CGGCCGAGCACCGTGCTCACCCCGGATTGCAACTGGCCGCGATAGACGGTGACATCGACTAACAGCAGGATTACTAACAGCACGGCGATCAGTGCCACCAACGCAATGGCCGACCAACCGATGATCTTGCGCACCTGCCGTTTTGCTTTTGGTTTCGCCTTCAAAACGCGTTACTAGTGACGGATTTTGTCGAAATGACGAGAAAGCGTGGTGATTATAAAAGCTCACTTAAATAGGTATCCGCTACATTGTGACATATTTCCTCGCCCCCCGCCGATCGTGTATGTAAGTCCACGGGGGCGGGCTGACTTTGCATTGGAAGCTAGTTGAACGGTAGGGACTCAGGTAATATCACATGTTGCGGAATTTCTCGACCTAACCCCAGAGGAAAACCCAATACCCAAAAGCATGACGATACTGAGAGAATGAGAAGAAACGAGGAACGCTAGCGTGTCTGACGATAAATCGATGCGATCCGGCGGAGACTCCGAGCGGGCGGGATCGGCGTATGACGAGATTACGGGATTTCTACTTCGGCGCCCTTTCCTGAGCAAAGTGGATCGTGCAATAACGCAAGCATCCACGCAAGAACTTGAGAAGCTGTGGCTCGGTGTCGTTAGCCTGCCAAAGCTTCGACATGTCAATGCCGCGCTCGGTTTCGATGCCGGTGACAACCTGCTTCGGGAGGTTGCTGCCATTATGCAAAAGGAGCTCCCAGAGGCCTTTGCAATGGGGCGTCTCGAAGGTGGTGATTTGGCGGTCGCCTCCTTCGGTCCGGCGAAACGCCTAAGTCGCCGGTCCGCTCCGGAAACAGAAACTAAGTTTCTTGGCGACACCGTGCAAACGCTGGGCAGTCACATCTTCATGAGCGTGCGCGCGGGAATCTGTCAGTACCGCGCGCCCGACGATGCGGCGGAGTGTTTTCGCAAGGCGCAACTCGCTCTCGTAAGAGCAAGTGATGAGGCTGGGGGTGACCTCCGCTACTACACCGACGATATGGGGCAGTTGGCGGAAACGCGTGCACGGCTGGTGCGTGAGCTCTTGCCGGCTATCGAGAGCGATGCCCTCACCCTTCAATACCAACCGCAGATTGATCTCAAAAGCGGTGCGCTAGTCGGTGTAGAGGCGCTTGTTCGCTGGCCGCAACCAGATGGGAGTTTCATTTCACCAGCCGAATTTATCCCTATCGCTGAGCGCTCCGAGTTGATTGTGCCACTTGGGGACTGGGTACTGCGAAAAGCCTGCGAGCAAGCCGCGTACTGGCGCGGAACCGGATTGCCACCTTTCCACGTCGCTGTGAATGTATCGCCCGTTCAGTTCTATAAGACTGACCTCGTTACCACGGTGCGCTCACTGCTGGCGGAAACGAACCTTGAACCCAATTGGTTGGAGTTGGAGCTTACCGAAGGGGCGGTAATGGGCGACGGGGACGAATCACTACTCGTTTTGCGCCAACTACGCGACCTGGGAATTGAGCTGGCCATTGATGACTTCGGTACAGGTTATTCGTCCCTAAGTTACTTGAAGCGTTTTCCGGTTCAACGACTGAAGATCGACCAGTCCTTTGTGCGAGACTCGCACGAGAACGCGGACGATCGGGCTATTGCTCGTACTGTTATTGCAATCGGGAAAAACTTGGACATGAAAGTGCTCGCAGAGGGTGCAGAGACTTCAGATCATATCCAGTTCCTCGCCTCGGAAGGTTGTGACGAGGCCCAAGGGTATTATTACGCGCGCCCCTTAGATGCAGAAATGGTGGCAGATTTCGTCCGAAGTCGCCCTCCTGATGGCGCCAGTCACTGAGTACTGTTTCGGGGTCGAAGATACTGCATACCCAATTTCAGTCCTCATACGGCTTTCCATTCCCGTCCTCGAAGGTCGCCTTGCTTAAAAGTAGCGCGTCCCTTAGTACAGTAGCGTGCGGATCAAACCATAACCTCTTGCCAGTGTGCATCCTCAACGACATAAACAGTAGCCCACAATGAACGCAATCATTCGCCGCTATTATCTTTTTATGTTAAGTCCGACTGTGCTGGCGCTAATCGTCGTGCTGCTCGCTGTCGCCGCCGCGCCGGACCTTAGGCTTCAACATGTTCCATACGCAATTCTGAGCCTCGGTCTTATTATGGTCCCATTAATCCTGATCGGTTCGTATTTCCTTCTCTCGCCCGTCACACACCACTTAGACGGTCGGGGAAATTTCGGCCAGGCACAACGCAGGGTTCGGAGGTTGCCATTGTTATCAGCCGGTTGGACGTTCATTCTCGCGCTGATTTGGGGGCAGCCGATGTTCTATTTCGAATCCGTATTTTGTAACGGCTGCGGGGGTAATTCGTTATCCGTGCCGATGATTCACCCTCTGTTGCTGAACGCCATCTATGCCGGCTATCTGGGAGTGTATATCTATTTCCTGATCAACGACTACACCTTATCCCTCAGGCAGGAACTGTTTCGACAATCTGGTATCGTGATAGAGCCGCGTGGTGGCCGGCTTCTCTACAAACTAGCCCTCGCGTTTGTCGCAACCGCCATGATACCGGCATCGCTGGTGTTCTTGGATACCTTCCTTCTGGGTGACCTACGCAAGCTTCAGGGCCTGACTACGACACAGGCACTTCAGATAGATATCATCGGAGCGGTTGTGCTCGTTGGTATCATCACCGTCTTCATTGTGCGCAGCTTGACGCGCCCAGTAGGAAATCTACTTACCAGCATGCAGCAAGTGCATCAAGGTAATCTGGAATCCAAGGTGCCCGTTCTCTCCGACGACGAAATCGGTACACTCTCGCTGCGCTTCGATGAGATGGTGGAAGGCTTGAAGGACCGCAATTTTATCCGGCAAACCTTTAGCCGATTCGTACCCGAAAGTGTTGTCGACACCGTGCTTAAAGATCGAGGTGTAGTTCACCCTCAATCGCGCGAAGCGACGATCTTGTTTACCGATATTGCAGGCTTCTCGACAATCTGCGAGCAGCTGCAACCCGAGCAGATCATTACCATGCTCAATGAATACTTCACAACAATGGCGGAACCCATCCATCAGTACGGCGGGGTCATCACCCAGTTTCAGGGTGACGCCATGTTGGTCAGCTTCAATCTACCGGTAGAAGATCCGGATCATGCCGCCAACGCGGTGCGGGCCGCGCGGGCGTTACAACAAATAGATGCAAACCACCGCTTTCTCTCCGACATTACTCTAAACACGCGTGTCGGTATTAGCACGGGACACGTCGTCGGCGGAACCGTCGGCGATGCCGATCGTCTCGGTTACACCGTACATGGCGATGAGGTCAATCTTGCCGCCAGGCTGGAACAACTCAACAAGCAATACGGAACACGCGTGTTGGTTGCCGAGCGCACCGTCGAATTAGCCGGTAACGACTTCGAATTTCGCCAGATCGGCGCCGTAACTGTGCGTGGCCGCCAGACACCTGTGATGGTTTATGAACTCCCAGTTGATACTGTGCCACAAAAAGCGACTGCTAAAGAAGCCGAGACCAGCTAGTGCGCCAAACACAAAATTACCAGAGCAATCAACGCCCGAATAATGAGACCCACCGGGATCGCCACGAACAGCCCACTAAACAGATCAAAATCACGACGCACGGATAGGTCCGATCCTTCGAAGAGTCGCCATGATTGGTCGCAGCTAGTATCCAGGTAACGTTTCGCCATCATAGTCGATGTCAAAATAGATACAGGGGTACAACCAGTTTATAGCGTCCTCAAACTCGTGAAAAAAGGCGACCCGAAAACCCGCTTCCCGATAAGAGCGTTCCCAGAATCGAGTTTTGGGGGATTTCGGACGGGGACAAAGGATGGCAATCTTGTTGCGGAGGACAAAACGATACTGGCTAAGCATACCGACAAGAGCTAATAGGTGGCTATCAGTAATCCTGCTGTGTGCTTGTCGCCCATCCAATAGAATATCGTACTCGACGGCCAGACCGCGTGCCTTAGCTAGATTGGCGACTATTTTTTTGATTGTTTTTGAATCTAGTTGTCCGCTAACTGTGATTTTGATGAGATCTTTGGCCGGGATGATGGTGTGAGTGACCGTCATGCAATACGTCCAGAGTGATTTCTACCGTGAGTCTTCTTAGCCTGGACCGAGACCGACTTTGGTGCCACGATCTCCAAACGTACCTCGCCATCCCTGACGCTGAGCACGATTACCTCGATCTCATCGTCAGTAACCAAGCTTTCACGGACGTGCGCATTGAACACTCGCACTTCGGCCCGCCCCGAATGTCGCCTAGCGATTGCGAAACGTACCTCATCATCCCTGATGCCGAGGACGGTTACCTCGATCGCGTCGCCAATGAATGGGCTCTCGCCGACACGCCTCAAAAACACCTGTATCATGTTGCATACCTCGCAGTACCCGCATAACCGACAAGAACTCCCCATAAGCCTGGGATCGATGGCAGGCGTGCCCAGGTATTCCTGGCCCCTATAGATTAGGTTTTTTCTGGATTGTGTTCCCTTGGTGCGACTATCCGCCTCGTACTATAATGCGAGCTACCGTTGTTTTCCCAATCACCAGGCGCCAACTTGTTATCCGTAAGCGAATGAACGCCAATAACCAGGTGTATGCGTCTACGATTTCGTCGGCCGTGCTTCTGCTCTGGAAAGCGCTGGAGTCCTACGGATGTGACGGTCGGGCGCTGTTCGCGCAGGTAAATCTTGATCCCGATAGGCTGCATGACCCTAACGCGCGCTACCCTTTCACATCGCTCACACGACTGTGGAAACTAGCCGCACAGGCGACGCAAGACCCGTGTCTTGGGCTTACGGTGGCGCGTTTTTGGCACCCGACCACATTTCACGCATTGGGGTATTCCTGGATGGCAAGCCAAAGTCTTAAGGATGCCCTGATGCGCATGGCCCGCTATTCGGCAATCGTTACTGACAGCCTAAGGATGGATTTGGCCGGCTCTGCCGAGGGCTTCGAATTCACCCTACAACCGAAGTTCGCAGCGCCAGCGGATGAGGCGATCGACGCCGCTATGGCCATTATCTTAGGGATGTGTCGAACCAGTTACGGTTCGACCTGCAATCCGTTGCGGGTCACGATGCAAAGAGATACGCCCGCAGTTGTAGACGCGTTTTCGCACGTCTTTCGCGCCCCAATACAGTTCTCGGCGCCGGAAAATATGCTGCTATTCAGTAAAGCCGATTTAACCGCACCCTTGCCCACGGCAAATGCAGAGCTGGCACGCGCGAATGACCGGGTCATTACCAACTATTTGGCTCGATTCACCCATGACAGTACTAAGATTCGAGTTGAGGCCAAACTTCTCGAGCAATTATCCTCTGGGCAAGCGACGCAAGAATCGATTGCAAAGGCGTTGGCCATGAGCCCCAGGACCCTTCAACGCAATCTAAAACAGGAAGGGACTAGCTACAAGCAACTGTTGGACAACATGCGCCGCGAACTGGCTTCGCAATACGTCAAGGAATCGCGCTTATCGGTAAACGAAATAACCTTTATGCTGGGTTTCTCTGAGCCAGCGAATTTCTCTCGTGCCTTCAAACGCTGGACCGGGGTATCACCCAGCGAATATCGTCTATCCTAGACTAGGGCGGATAAAGCAACTATCGCCATACCGAATTTTGTGAAGGTAATTGGCTGGATCGTCGATCACTGCACCAACGGTATGTTTCTTGCCATCTCCAGTTTGACCACAGCATCTAATTTGTTGTCCACCTGAAAGAATCGCACCACCTTCTTGGGAGGCAACACTTTCTTGAAGCGCGGAACGTATTTCTTTTTCACCTTAAGTCTCGCCTTTTCAATCGACAAGAACTCGTCCAACAAACTCAAGGCTTTGTCATCCGACAGATTTCCGCTGTTATAACTGTCTGCATAGCTGGTAATCAGCTTTATCCGTCTATCATTGACTTTACCGATAGCTGCTCGGTAGTCGTTATAAACCGGCCAGAACCTATTGCTGTCCTCTCTGTTGAGCTGCATGTTTCTCTCAACAATGACTTCTCTCCCCAACTGGGCTATCGCACGGGTCAGTTCAATTTCCTCTTTGAACTGTTCGTAACTGTCCTGAGCGAAAACCGCTGCTCCCGGCGTTGCACCGATAAAAAGTAAGCCGATTACGACGATCTTTCCGAATATCTTCACGTATTGCTCCTTATCTTAGCGTCAAATTTATGAAATCAAACTCCCTCTACTGGCCGAGCACCTGACTCCAGAGTTGACTCTGTTTGTTCTTATCGCCCGTCGCCGTTTCAGTGACTTCCAATCGCATGCCGTCGTTATCCATGCGGATGTCGACCTCGAAGTCGATGGGGCCACTCGGTGTATCGATCACTTTGCAACGTAGTGCTGTCAGCGCCTGTCGTGGCGTCATTCCCTCGATGTGTCCTCTGGCGAAACTCACGCGCAAGTTAACGCCAATCTCGGCCAACAAGGAAACAAAATTATCGCGGCTGATGATATCTGCCGGCGCTTCTGCATGGGACTTGACCTGAAATGGTTCAGTTGCCCCACCGCCCAAGTCTTTGGGTCGGACCAACTGGCAGACGCGCAACCGGTCAATTGTGAGCTTCTCATTCTTCGTCATAACGACATCGGCCTTGAGTTTAGCTTTGATGTCGGCCGGTGTTGCTGCGAGCGCTTGCCCATAGAGCGCAAAGAGGCCGAGCAAAATGGTGAGGATTCCTGGCGTTCTTCTCATTTTCATCTCCATTCCATGACTCTTACGAAACGCAGCGCATCATAGCGTGTTGCGACACGCGGCGCACCCAATTATTCATTCTCCCCGCAATGCCAACACCGGTGAGGTGCTTGACATTTTGAATGCGGGATAAAGCCCGGCCAGCAGCGCTGCCGCTACCGCCAAAGATAATCCGTGTATGAGTACAGCCGGGTCAATGGAGATTTCCAGACTCCAGCCGAAGGAGCGACGATTAATAACTAGGGTTAAGGCCAGCGCCATGCCGATGCCCAACGGTAAGGCAAACAGTCCCGAACAAAATCCCATTAAGCCCGTTTCAGCCGTCACTAATTGCCAGACTTGGCGCGGCGTCAAACCGTTTGCACGCAATATTGCAAATTCGCGCGCTCGCTCGAGCTGCAAGGCGGTCAGTGCGCTTAGCACGCCTACAAAGGCGACAATCGTGGCCAATAGCCGCAAGATATTTGTAATCGCGAAGGTCCGATCGAAGACTTGGATCGAGGCCTCACGCAGTGCTTGGTTTGAGCGAATAAAAAGGTCATGCTCCCCCGCCACATTGCGCAACCGTTCCATTAACGCACTGATATCCGCCTCCGGCTGGGCGTATATCCTAATAAAGGTAATCTTGCGGTCATTCCAATATCGATTGTAGGTATTGCGACTTATACTCACCCTCCCCTCGTCGGAACCGTAGTCAAAATAGATGCCGGCGATGGTAAAGGGGCGCTCGCCCTCGTTCGTACGGAGCGAAATGGTGTCGCCCAAACCTACATCGTGACGATAGGCATAGGGTTCGGAGACCAATACCGCGTCTTCGTTTTCGAATGCTTGCCACGCCTGCTCGACATCCCCGTGCTTCAACTGGTACAACCGAAACTGTTCCCGATCTACCTCCGAGACCAGAAGTTGTTGAACACCCCTGGGACCATCCAAGCGGACACGCCGACCCGTGCTTATGGCCGCCACTTGTGAGAGCGTTGACACGCGCGCGATGAAATTTTTGTCCAATGTCGCCGCGCTCGGCCCTGTCTGTGCGACCGGGGCCGCAACGTAGATATCAGCACGCAAGCTCACGGTCAGCCAGTCGAGGAATGATTGCCGAAAGCTGTCGATCATAATGCCAACCCCCACCGTAGCTGAGATCGCAACGGCAAGGGCGGCGATGGCAACGCTGGTGCGGCTTAAAGAAGCCGCCACACTGCGCGTTGCCAGACGCCCGAGCAAACCAAATAGCGTGCCCATAACAGGTTTGAGTGCTCTCATAAGCCACACGGTTACGATGGGGACGACGAGCACGAAACCCACGACCAATACAAACAGAGCGCCGAAACCAAGCACTAAGCTGCGACTCGGGATAGCCAGCAGGCCGATACCTAATATACCGAGAGCAAGGCCAACCAAGGCAACTCGGGGTGCGCGTCTAGTCACGCGAGTTTCGACCGCCGAGCGCTGTAATACGGTGTTCACCGGTGCGCCCGTGGCCTCCCAAGCGGGAGCCAATGCCGCTAATAGGGTAGCGCCCATACCGACAGCCACTCCCTTAAGCAACGACAATGGGCTCACCGTCAACTCACTCACCGATACGACGAAATACAGATCATTGATGGTCTGTACTACCCGTTCTACCAGGCCGTTACCCAAAGCAATACCAAGCGCGATGCCGCATACGGTACCAACACCGCCAATCAACATCGCTTCCACAATGACTTGGCGAAAGATCTGTGGCCGAGTCACCCCCAAGGCACGTAACGTGCCGACAAGCTCGCGGCGTTGGACGACGGAAAACGTCATGATGTTGTAGATCAGGAACATACCAACTAGCAATGCGAGTAGGCTCAACGCGGTTAGATTGACCCTAAATCCACGTGTCATTTGGTTCAGTGCATGGGAGCGATTTTCCGAACGGATAATCGTCGCGTCCTTCGGCAAGATGCGCTGAATTCGCTGTGTGAGTTCGGTGTCGTCGTCGGGAATGATGAGATCTATCCAGCTGAGTCGCCCCTGCATACCCAACAGCTCTTGTGCCGTGGCAATGTCGGTAACAATCACAGACGCAAGGCCCTGCTGAGTCACACTATCTGTAGGCTCAATTAGTCCAACGATGGATAGCGAATGGCGAATGGTTCCAATACGCAGCCTGAGCGTGTCACCCGCTTCAACGCCCAATCGATTGGCGGTACGGCGGGTTATGAGGCCGGTTGCCGGCTCCGACAACAGTCGCCTCAGCCCCGGTGTATTCCTACCACTACTGACATGGGGTCGAAATCTTGCTTCCGCAAACGGATCGATGCCAAGGAGAGTAAACGTGTGCCCGATAAAATCTGGTGATTGGGCATGACCTTCTACCACCGGGGCAGAGGTGCGCACCCGTGCGTCGATGCGCAATCGCCGATAAGTCACCTCTGACAAGCCCCGCGGCCCACCCACAACTTGATGGGTCGCTTGGCCAGTCAGTGTTTGCACCGAAAGACTAAACGCGCGGCGTGCACTCTCGTTAGCGAGGTCGATGGCAACGACAACCGCCACACCGAGCGCGACCCCCAACACCGACAGACCCACTACCCATGGATGTCGTAATAGATAACGCAGGCTGGCACGCCGAAGTATCATCGCGGCTTCGCAGGTGGCTTAGAGGATGGGTAAAGGCGGCCGCCGTCAAACGTGAGTATGCGGTCGGCTAGATTTACCGCTTCTCGACTGTGGGTCGCCATTATTAACGTAGTACCGGTCGCTCTGTGCATACGTGCAAGCAACTCCAAGACCTGTTGTCCAGTCTCCGCATCCAAGTTGCCGGTAGGTTCGTCGGCAAGTACTAGCAACGGTTTGTGGACCAATGCACGTGCTATCGCAACGCGCTGCTGTTCGCCCCCCGACAGTCGATCCGGAAAACTGGTAACCCGATCTGCTAGGCCCACTTCTTCTAATAGTTCTTGAGCAAATATACGTGTGGCGGCGTCTAGCCTGCCATTGAGCTCCAGCGGCAATAACAGGTTTTCTTCAACTGTCAGGGTAGGAATAAGATTAAAAAACTGAAATACGAAGCCGATGTGCTCGCGCCGAAACACGGTACGCGCCGTTTCAGACAGACTACCCAAAGATGCCCCGTCGATATGCACTTCGCCGGAGGTGGGTAGATCGATACCACTTATTATATTGAGCAGCGTCGATTTCCCCGATCCACTGCGACCGAGGAGCACAAGGAATTCGTTGCGCCCTATTTCGGCATCCAGATCGCGGAACACGACGCGCTGCTGTTCACCTTCCTCATAGGCCTTCGTAAGGCCACGCAACTGCACCAACGGCCCGTTCATGCTCTCAGATTGCTCGATAGATCGGTTCGTCATTCTCTGCGCTATCGTTCCTTCTGACGTGCGCAAAACTTGTGGTATTGTCCATCCTCAGACAGTACGTTTCCAGAAGAGTCACAAATAAGAGAGGCCTATATGCGCTATCCGCGTGCTCTGATGAAGCTTTTTTGCGCTTTGTTCGCGATCTGGCTCACTTACGTCAGCGTGCCGATGGCCGCGTTTGCCCAATCTGCAGCACTCGTCGGCGATGACAAAACCACAGAACAAGGCCTGGGTGACGCCGAACTGGCCGCACTCGCAGGCGAACTGACCCCCGAGGAGCGTATGGCGTTGTTGGCGCGGCTTAGCGATAGTCAAGTTCGTGCGCTACTGATCCACCAATTGGACAAGGCCACGATCGCCGGGGCCGACGACGAGATGAGCATGACGGCTGACCTGTTGGGAGACATGCATTCGCAGGGCCAGCTAGTTCGGAATAACCTACGTCGGATTTTGTCCCAGGCGGAAAATCTGCCCACCGTGCTTCCCTTTGCGATCGAGAAAATCACGGCGGGGCAGGCCAAAAACCACCTCTTCTTGGTCGTGTTGGGCATGGCCATCATGTTCGCCGCCGGCGCTGGCGCAGAATGGCTGATGCGTCGCCTGATGATCGCCCGGATAGAGCGAGAGGCTAAACCGGCCCAATTGGGCCGTTTCGGCGCCAAACTAGGCTATTGCGGCCTGCGTATTCTCTGTGATCTGCTCGCCCTGACTGTATTCGCGCTCGTGGCGATTGGCGTTTTTTTTATCATACAGCAGGGTCACGTGCCGTCCCGCCAGGCGGTCATCACCTACTTCGCCGTGGTGATGATTGTCCGGCTAAGCTCACTGATCTCTCGCGCGTTGTTGGCGCCCAATGAGCCAGCGCTGCGCATGATACCGCTAGATGACGACAACGCGCGCTATGTGCACAAATGCGTAGTCTGGTTCGCGGCTCTAGCCTCCTTCTGTGTGCTGACCGGGGCGCTGTTGCTGCTCCTCGGTCTGGACCCAGACTTGCAGCGACTGGCCATGCTGATAATGATGCTGCTCGTCGTTGGCGTATTGATCGCCATGATATGGCATAGCCGCCGTGGCATTGCCGGCCTGATCCGCGGCGGACCCGAAGGCGAAGCGGCGAGTCGCGCACGGCATATTTTTGCAGAAACGTGGCACTTGCTGGCAATTGCCTGTGTGCTCGGGATTTTCATAGCCGGCGTCATTGGCCGCCTTGCGGGCCACGAGCTGCCTCGTGGCGTTGGCGTTTTCAGTCTGCTGATCGTAGTCGCCGTGCTACTAGCCGATGCCGGCATTCGCTATGCACTAACGGGCTTTTTCGCCGCACAAGGCGATCCGGCCGGCCAAACTGATTCGCGAACCATATACGAGCCAATCGTACGCCGGGCGCTACGCATTGTCGTGGTGTTGCTAGCGATTATCGCGTTGGCCGAGCTCTGGGGTATCAACGTTTTTTCCATGGCCCAAAGCGGTATCGGTGTCGCGGCGACCCGGGTGGTCTTGGATATTGGCCTTACCTTACTTATCGGCTACGTCGGTTGGCAGATCGCCAAAGCCGCCATCGAGCGACGCCTCACCCCAGAGGCGGGCGAAGATGCGGGACAAGAGAGTGGCGGGGAGCCTGGTGGCCAAGGCTTGTCGCGTGTACAAACATTGCTACCCCTGTTTCGCAAGTTTCTATACATCACGATTATCGTCATGGTCACTATGATCATCCTGTCGCAGCTCGGCGTAAACATCGGCCCACTGATCGCCGGTGCGGGCGTGATCGGCCTGGCGATCGGCTTTGGCGCCCAGACTCTGGTGCGCGATATCATGTCCGGTATGTTTTACTTAATAGATGACGCCTTCAGACTCGAAGAATATATCGACATCGGCAGCGTGAAAGGGCGAGTCGAAAAGATAAATGTGCGCTCGTTGGTGCTGCGGCACCACCGCGGGGCGCTGCATACAGTGCCCTTCGGCGAGATCCAGCATCTCACCAATTACAGTCGAGACTGGGTAATTATGAAGCTTAGTTTTCGGGTTACCTATGACACAGATATCAACAAGGTAAAGAAGATATTCAAACACATTGGCGTAGAGATGATGGAACACGAGGAGCTAGGGCCATTCTTCCTTGAGCCATTCAAGTCGCAGGGCGTTTTCGCGATGGAAGATTCGGCGATGATCGTCCGTGCCAAGTTCATGGCCAAGCCCGGTCGGCAATTTCAGATCCGCAAAGAAGTATATGGACGCGTACAACAGGCCTTCCAAGAGAATGGGATTCAGTTCGCCCATCGTCGCGTCATGGTGGACCTACCACCTGGTGTTGATGCGAACAGCCCGCAGGGGAAAGCGCTCGCCAATGCAGCCGCGGCGGCGCTAACCAATCCCACCGAGCCGCCAACTGGTGGCAAAGCACCCACTTGAGCCATCATCAATAAGATCCTACGGAGGACATAAGCCTACCCTTGATACACCCTAGGCATGCGAGTACGCTAATCACGCGAAGTGCTTCTTGGGGGCTTTCGTCAAAGAGGGGCTAATAAGTTCAAAAGGGGTGGGGTTCATGCATAAGAAGTCGAATCAAAAATCCTGCAGTACCATCGACATCCTTTATGGCGCGCAAACCACAGTGACTGGAAATACCACTTTTCGTGGCGGGCTGAGAGTAGATGGAAAGGTAAAGGGTAATATCACGTCGGACAGCAAAGACGATAGCGCCCTCGTCCTGGGCGAACATGCCGAGGTGGTTGGAAACGTCAAAGTTGCACACCTGACGGTTGCCGGCAAACTTAGAGGCAACGTGTATTGCTCCCAGCGTATCGAGCTTTTGTCCACGGCCGACGTCAGCGGCGAGTTACATTACAAACAGATCGATATCGCCCAGGGAGCAAGCGTAACCGCAATCCTGGTACACGAAGGCGACACGCAGGCTGACCAAGGCTCTATTACTAAACTAAAAACACTCTGAAATAAGGCAAGGGTCTCAGGATCAATCCAGCCTAAGAACGCATACGTTCACCGGAGGGGTCATAAAGCGGCTCGGCAACGATCTTCGCCGGCTTCATTTCACCAAGTAGTTCGATCTCAAACGCCTCACCATCCTTTGCCAGCGCTGTTGGTACATAGCCCAATGCCACACTCTTCTGTACATGATGCGCAAAGCCGCCAGAAGTCACATAGCCGACACACTCACCGTTGTGAAAGATCGCTTCATCGTGCGTCACATCGATATCGTCCGTTTCCATTACCATTGTGACAAGTTTCTTTTCCGGCCCCTTGTCCCGCTGGGTAAGCGTGGCTTGCTTGCCGATAAAGTCTGTTTCTTTGTCAAAAGCAACAAAGGCATCGAGGCCCGACTCAACTGCCGTGAAGTCGGGTCGGAAGTCTAGCGTCCAAACACCCCAGCCCTTCTCCAAGCGCAACGACAACAACGTGCGTGCGCCGTACAGTTTCAGCCCAAGGTCCCTGCCTGCGTCCTCGATTTGTTCGAATAGCTTTATTTGATATTGAGGTGCACAGTAAATCTCAAAACCTAGCTCTCCCGAAAAAGAGATGCGCGCCAAGATAACCGGCACACCACCAACGGCGCTGCGACGAACGTCTCGAAACTTCAACGCCTGCGCCGAGACGTCGTCACGAATGATACGCGATAGTAGCTCGCGCGAGCGCGGACCAGAGATCGCCATGCCGTGGAGTTCATCGGAGCGGTTGCAGTAGTTGACGCCGCTGTCGGGCATATGCATATCGAACCAGCGTCGGTGCATTTCTTGTGCCGCCCCCGACCCAAAGACATAAAACGTGTCGTCATCGAGACGCGCTACCGTCAGATCCCCATAGAGCTTGCCCTTTGGCGTCAACATAGGCGTCAAATTCAGACGACCAAGCCTAGGTAATCGTCCTGCCAGCATGCGGTCGAGAAAGGCCTCCGCGCCTGGCCCCTTGAACTCGTGATTGGCGAAGTTGGCGATTTCGACGGCGCCGACTCCGGCGCGCACGGCCCGCACTTCATCCGCGACGTATTCAAACGCATTGGAGCGGCGAAACGTCGGCGTTTCGTGTGCGTTGTCTGGTTTGTCGGCAAACCAAAGCACATGCTCCAAGCCAAAAGCGGCGCCCATGACGGCACCACGGGCAACAAGTCGATCATAGAGCGCGGTTGTCTTCTGACGACGACCCCCCGGCAATTCTTCGTTGGGATAGGTCAGGATAAACCGACGTGTGTAGTTTTCCGCCGATTTGATGGTGCCATACTCATGCGTGGCGAATTCACCGAAACGCGCAATGTCCATGGCCCACACGTCGATCGACGGTTCACCCTCTATCATCCATTCCGCTAAGCACAAACCGACACCGCCGGCTTGGCAAAAACCGGCCATAACACCGACTGCCGCCCAATAATTCTTCATGCCGGGGACTGGTCCAATCATAGGATTACCATCTGGACCAAACGTGAAAGGACCATTGACAACGTTCTTGATACCGGCACGACCTAAAGCGGGGATACGCTCGGAGGCGAGTTCCAAGCGATCGGCAATGCGATCGAGATCCGGGGGCAGCAACTCATGGCCAAAGTCCAGCGGCGTGCCTTCTACCTTCCAGGGTGTTGACGATGGCTCGTAAGTGCCGAGAAGCAATCCCTTCTGCTCTTGCCGAAAGTAGAGATTGTTCTCGTAGTCGATCCCGCATGGCAATTCTTTGCCGTGGGCCTCGATTTCCGGAATCGTCTCTGTAATAAGGTAATGATGCTCCATGGGTTGCACCGGTAAATCGATCCCGGCAAGATGACCGACCTCGCGCGCCCACAGGCCCGCAGCATTAACGATCATTTCTGCGTTAATTGTCCCGTTGGGTGTCACCACATTCCAACTGCCGTCGGCTCGCTGGTTAGTTTCGATCACCGGCGTGTCGCGATGATACTGTGCACCATAGTGGCGTGCCGACTTGGCGTAGGCGTGAGTCACGCTCGAGGGATCGATATAACCGTCGATGGGATCCCAGAGGGCGCCGAGATATTTTGAGGGATCGATAAGCGGATGCATCTCGGCAACTTCCTGAAGCGAGATGAACTCTTGGTCCAGCCCCATATAGCGCGCTTTCGAACGTTCTTGTTTCAAGTAATCCAGTCGCTCGGGTGAGGAAGCCAAATAAAACCCGCCCGTGGGATGATGGCCTACAGACTGTCCCGAGAGTTCTTCCAATTCCTTATATAGGTTGATGGTGTAGCTTTGCAGACGCGAGATATTCGGATCAGAGCTTATCGTATGGATTTGTCCGGCCGCATGCCACGACGAACCCGATGTCAGTTCAGAACGCTCGAGAAGCACGACGTCCTTCCAGCCGTGTTTCGCCAAGTGAAACAGGATTGAACAGCCGACGACACCACCGCCAATGATCACTACCTTTGCATGTGTCTGCATAACCTCCCCCTACCCCCTCCTACGAGCGGAGGGGAAATAGCAAGACAAAACCCCCCCCCGACGGTTTATTGCTCCTTGATCTCCGTTCCCCTCCCCACTTGTTGGGGAGGGACAGGGAGGGGTCATCGCGTTCAATCACTCAACCCAGTGGAATATTTCTCTGGCCGTGCGTCCGTCAAGCCGACCTCACTGAGTCACCTCTCCGAGGCTTTATTATAGGTATATGTAAGTATAAACGCCCGCGCCTAAAGCTCGGCATGGGCTGGTGACTAGGTGCGTCCGTCAAGCGATCGAACCATCGAGGGGGTCAAGGTGATCACTAGCACTACGAGAGAAATGATCGCAGCGCCTGTGAACATAGCGGCAGGTGCACCGAACGCGGCAGCAATGCTGCCACCCAAGATCGCGCCTAGTTGAATAAGGCTGAAGTTAATCCCGTGAATTCCCATCACCCGTCCGCGAAGCGTATCGGGCACGTTAAGCTGCAGTACCGTCATCGATGCAACAAGGTAGGCCGACACGAAAAGATGAATGAAAAAGACACAGACAAGCGCCACATGGAAGACAGCCGGCAAAGCCGAGGCGAAACTTACAATGACCCCAAACAGGCAAAGGCCGATCGCAGCGAGTGCTACGAACGCGAGCATCACGCGAGCAAAGCGGCGTGCACCAAAGAAAACACCGACGAGGAGCGTGCCCGTGACCGAGCCTACACCGGAAGCAGAGATTAGTGCACCGTAGCCCTGTTCGGCGACCCCGAGAAGATCTGCGTAAACCGGCATGAGCTGTAAGTAGGAGACGCCGAAGAAAGACAGCAACCAGGTCAAGAGTATGAGCACGGCGAAAAGACGCGTGCGCAAAACAAAACGAATGCCTTCGATGAGTTGTGCACCAGATGTCCCGTGCGGTCCGGTGGTGTGGGCGATGTTCAGGCTGGCAAGAACGAAGCACATGCCGATGAAGCCCGCTGTGGCGATCAGAAACACGGTGGCGGTGCCACCAATCGTGATGATGACACCTCCGAGCGCAGGCATGGCCATGCGGGTACCCTGCCACAGGATCGAGTTGAGCGTGACTGCGCTCATCATTTGGCTGCGCTGTATCAGCGCCGGAAAGATGGCTTGGCGAGCCGGCCAGTCGATACCTGTCAGCAGTCCTATAAGCGCGGCAATAACGAGAACGTGCCCCAGGGCAACGCGCCCCGTGTAGTCAAGGAAAGCCAACAAAAATAGAAGCGCGGCAATGGAGGCCGACGTAGCCATCAGCAGTCGGCGCTTATCGATGCGGTCCGCGAGCACACCACCGAAAAAGGCCATGATGATGGCAGGTACTGAGGCTGCCATGCCTAGCAGCCCGAGGTCGAACGGAGAGCCCGTTAGGCGAAATACCAGCCAGCCCTGCCCGAGCACGACGAGCTGGGTAGCGCCGACGGAGCCAAGCGACCCTAACCAATACCTACGAAACGGGGCGCTGCGAAAGGCAGCGATGCGTGACGCCAGGCCAGTGTCAGGGCCAGGGGAAGAATTCCTCATTCGCTCTGGTCTACAACGGAGCAAGCGTAACGATACATCGCTGCGATTCTAAACGATCAAGGCTGTCCCTTGCGCCAAACCGAAGCAAGCCACGGCTGTAAATGCCGGGGTTTCCCAGCGGGCCGGTAGTAATGCTCCAGCTCAATGAAGCCGGCCGCGACCATAAACCGTCGCCATTCGGCATGTTCCAAATAACAACAGTACCGATCGCCTGACCACCCCTCCCGGTTGGCTCCATGTGGGTTCGAACTGAAGAGCACACCATTTGTCTTGAGGCAACTCCAAAGCTCCTCCAGCACTCGCGGTAGCTCTTGGGTTGGGACATGAAACAGTGAAGCATTGGCGAAGACACCGTCGAACCGATTACTCGAAAGATCCAGCGCCAGGAAATCTTGGTGTAAAATCTCGCACCCTGAGTGATCGCGGGCCATTTGAACAAATTGTTCCGCGCCCTCCAACCCAACCGCTTCGTGCCCAAGTTTCCGCAATCTGACTAAGTCGCGACCAGGACCACACCCAAAATCAAGGATGGTATAAGGTCTTTCCCCGCTAAGATGGCGAAGCAAGGCCTCGACGTTTTGGCTTACATCGTGATCGCGCGTGCCTTGCCAGAACGAGTTGGCGCTCTGGTCGTAATGAGCCAGCGTGATCGATGTCACAGCGCGAAGCTCCTTCGCAGTCAGCGCCGTCAAATGGAGCAATTCGCCGCTCATAGCCTGCCTGTCGCCTCGTTTGTCCAACGCTCCCGAAAGAGTTTAGCGATTTTTTGCTCTATAAGCTCACATTGCTTACGAATACCTTCATATTGTCTTGCCAGCTCTCTCTTTCGGTCCTCCACTTTTTCCGTGGGGAGGTCCATGCCTTGGAAAACGATAACCTTTGCGAGTGTGCCCCCAAATTCGTGAGTTAATTGATGCCGGCAACGGTGGCCACGAAAGGCCGAAGGCAAGACCCCTCAGAAAACAGCAAGATATAAACGGCGGTTAGATTTTGCTTGGTTCTTTCAGGAGAGCTAAATCGTCCAGCACCTGCCCGTGGGCAACGGCATAGCGCCGTTGGTAAGCGTCAACCATAGAGGCGCTATAATCACCCCTCCTTGACCGCGGACCCATGCAGATGGTTTCTAACCCTTGTAATCGTGATATCGTTTTTGGCACCAAGATGACACCATAGGATAAGCTGTGTGGCCACAACCGATAGCGACGCCGCGTATGGGTGCTGCGTCACAGCGTTGTTCGCCGTTTTTCTAAAAAATTATGCTGCGCTTCCTCAAACCGCTGTCACTTACCAGTCATGGGGCCATCGCTCTCATCATTGGGCTCGCGTTCCTCTTTCCAAGCCTGTCACTGGTGGTCGGTGGGGTCGAAACGGAGGGAGTTGTGGTTGACTTTAAATCGGTTCCTGGTGGCGGTTGGGGCAGTGGCGGCAATCAACCGGTGGTCAACTTCTACGGCCCCGACGGGACGCCGATTACATTCACTTCTAGCGCCCGCGTCGGATGGGGGTTCGGACCCAGCCGCGGCGAACAGGTTACAGTTATTTATGATCCCAACGACCCGAGCAAAGCCGCAATCGGCTCTTTCATGCTTTTGTGGTTCCTCCCAACCGCGTTTCTGGCGGCGGGACTGATTTGCGTTTTTCTTGGGCTGACTCGTTACTTCCATCGCCGCGCCCCCACAGAATAAAGTCAGGCCACTTCACTGAAGCGCCGAGCAAAGATCAAAAGCCCTACTTGTCGCCTCCAAGCTTGAACACTTACGCTTGCAGTTCGGGGATTTGATTGAAGTCGTCTTTGTTTGGTGTGAGGTAGAAGCAGGGCATGGTGGGTCTCACCGCGCCGAGGCCATTAGGGCCAAACATGCAGAATGATGACGAGTCGAGGACACAACCCAGGCCTAGAAGCTGTTCGCACCAGCTCGATCGCAGCGAAATTTCTCTCTTTATTTGATCTGGATCAAAACTTTGGTAAACTATTTCTACGACTAATGTTGCCTGTATACTCAGCAACCCGCCGCTAACGGATAAAAAGAGCGACTGTCGGATAAACGATGGCTAGTAGTTTCTCGATTGCGTTGATGCCGAGAGTGCTTCTTCGGCCCAAAGCAGTTTTCTCACAGCTTGCCAAGGATTCCCCGTCGGCGACGGGCGTATTCTTCGGCTTTGCATTGTGGTTGGGTATCCTACCGCCGATCTTTGCCTACATCGGTGCGATGAACTTTGGTTGGCGTTTAGGCGTTGTCGAGCCGCTTTTTTTCCCTTGGTATATCACTCTCGGTATTAGCATTGCTTATTTCGGCGCGCTTTTTTTCGGTTTTCTGAGTGCTGCATTTATCGCACGTTGGATGGCATCAACTTATCGCGCGGACGTGTCTCTCGGTGCTCATTTTGCTTTGATGGCCGTCGTCGGTGCCCCGCTGACCATGGGTAGTGTGATGCATCTATATCCGCACGTGTTCCTTAACGTCGTGGTGCTGGTGCCGGCGCTTATCTGGAGTATGTATCTGCTCTACACGGGGCTGCCGGTAGTGCTAAAGACTGACTCAGAGCGCGGGATGTTGATGGCCTCCGCGATCATCGGCTATCTGTTAGTCGCATTGGTTACCCTGCTCGGGATTACCGTTATGTTGTGGAGTTACGGCATCGGGCCGAGAATAGGCATTTAATCGCAATGGCCGCCACAACCATCAGCAGTCACCCTACGCATTACGAGGATCGCATCGTCACCGCGTTCACGATGTGCTCAATCATTTGGGCTGTATTAGGGATGGCGGCCGGCGTTTATGTTGCCGCTGAATTGGTGTGGCCAGCGTTGAACTTTGAACAACCGTGGCTATCTTTCGGACGCTTGCGCACAGTGCACACCAATGTCGTGATATTCGGGTTTGGCGTTTCTGCCCTGATGGGCACGTCGATCTACAGTGTGCAACGCACGTGTCACGTTCGCTTGTTTGCACCCGAACTAGCCTGGTTTGTTTTCTGGGGCTGGCAGATTGTTTTGATCCTCGGTGGGGTATCCCTGCTTGCAGGATACAACGGCGGCAAGGAGTATGCCGAACTTGAATGGCCGTTCGACATTGCCATCACCGTTGTTTGGGTATGCTATGCGGTTATCTTCTTTGGCACCATCGCCAAACGCAAGATTGCACCCATCTATGTTTCCAACTGGTTTTACGGCGCCTTCATCATCGTTGTCGCGATGCTGCATGTCGTCAACAGCCTGGCGTTGCCGGTGAGTCTAACAAAGTCTTACTCACTATTTGCCGGCGCACAAGACGCCATTGTGCAGTGGTGGTATGGCCACAACGCCGTTGGGTTTTTGCTGACCGGCGGCTTCTTAGGAATGATGTATTACTTTTTGCCCAAACAGGCGGAACGTCCGATATGGAGTTACCGTTTGTCGGTGGTTGCGTTTTGGGCATTTACATACAGCTATATTTGGGCCGGGCCACATCATTTGCATTACAACTCCATCCCGGAGTGGGTGCAGTCCCTCGCGATGGTGATGAGTCTGATATTGCTTGCACCATCGTGGGCGACAATGATCAATGGGATCATGACGGTAAGCGGTGCGTGGAAGAAGTTGCGTACCGATCCAGCGCTTAAATTCATCGTCCTGTCTTTG
This sequence comes from Acidiferrobacterales bacterium, assembly GCA_964194625.1. Classification (GTDB taxonomy): domain Bacteria; phylum Pseudomonadota; class Gammaproteobacteria; order Acidiferrobacterales; family SPGG2; genus SPGG2. Next base: position 5,774 of record CAXMNC010000050.1, on the reverse strand, counting down.
GCCTTTTACGGTCTGGCGACTTTTGAAGGGCCGATGATGGCGATCAGAACCGTCAACATCTTTAGCCATTTTACCGAATGGACGATCGGCCATGTCCACTCCGGCGCGTTGGGATGGAATGCCCTTATCGTTTTCGGTACATACTATTTCTTGGTGCCGAGACTGATGGGACAACCACTTCACAGTCGGGCAATGGCAAATGTCCATTTCTGGTTAGCCCTCGCCGGCATCATGCTCTATGTGCTAGCGATGTGGGGCGCGGGGATCTCCCAAGGACTATTGTGGCTTAGTCTGGATGACTTCGGTGAAGTCAGATACAGCTTCATCGAGGTGATGGAGGCAATGTCACCGTATTACCTACTGCGCCTGGTAGGTGGATTGCTGTTTTTCACCGGCGCTGTGTTGATGGCGGTAAATCTATTTATGACTATGTTCAATCGCCAGACGGTGCGGGTAACACCACCGCCGATTGCGGCCAAGAGCGGTGGACATTGATGAATCTACTAGCACTGCACAAGAGACTCGAAAAGCACACAGGCCTGCTAATCTTTGGCATTTTGTTCGTGGCCTCTATCGGCGGTCTGGTGCAGATCTTACCGAGCTTGTTTCAGGAATCACTCAGCACCCCGATCGCTGGCGTTAAACCCTACTCGCCGTTGGAGTTGGTGGGACGTGACATCTACATTCGCGAATCGTGCAGTGTCTGTCATTCCCAACAGGTGCGTCCGTTGCTAGCGGAGGTCAAACGTTACGGCCCATATTCGCGTGCGGGCGAATTTGTTTACGACCGGCCATTCTTGTGGGGTTCCAAGCGCACCGGACCCGATTTGCATCGTATTGGCGGGAAATATACCGACGTCTGGCATCGACTGCACATGCTGAATCCGCGTGCGGTTGTGCCGGCTTCGATTATGCCGGCATATCCGTGGCTACAATCGCGCAGCGCCGATGCCGATGGCGATATTGAGCAGAAAATACGTGCCCTGCGATGGCTCGGCCACCCCTATTCGGATGCTGATATTAAAACCGCGACCGAGGCACTCGACGGTAAAACTGAACTCGATGCGCTGATCGCCTATCTGCAGATGTTAGGCAAAAGTGCAGGTGGGCAACAATGACGTACTTATTGTTTGTTGGCGACATGTTGGTCATGCTGTTTATGATCGGTGTCGTGGTGTGGGTGTGTTTGCGTTCTAGTAGAAAAAGCATCGAGGATGCAGCACGAATTCCGTTAGACGATGAGGGTGAAAATGGCTGACCTGCCAACAGATTTCTGGGGCGGCTGGATTGCCGTCATCACGGTTGTCAGCCTGATTGGTCTTGCCTGGTTGGTTTTAAATGTTTACTTCCTGGGCAGCAAACCCGAGAAGGCCGAAACGCATGTTTGGGATGAAACATTGCATGAAGGAACTAATCCACCGCCTATATGGTGGTTTTGGTTGATCCTGACACTTTTAGTCGTTACCGTCAGTTATCTTATTTTATACCCTGGACTCGGTAGTTATCGCGGTGTTTTGAAATGGTCGCAAGGGGGGCAACTTCAACAAAGTGCGGCACGGTATGAAGAAGAATACGGTGCTGTCCGTCAGCAGTGGCTGCAAGCGTCCATGGATGAACTGCGCAGTGACGCAGACGCTATGAGAACGGCCGGCCGGATGTTCAAAACCAACTGTGCCACCTGCCCCGGTGTTGATGCCCGCGGCCAGGCTTCACATTTTCCCGATCTTACAGACGACAATTGGCAATGGGGTGGTACGCCAAAAGAGATCAAGGAAACGATCATGAACGGGCGTAACGGGGCCATGCCGCCGTGGGGCCCTGCGCTGGGCAGTGAAGGCGTATTCAACGTGACCGAGTATGTGCTGAAGTTGAGTGGGCGGCATCAGGTAGACAGGAACGTTGCACGTGCCGGAGAAGAAAAATTCAAGCAACTATGTGTTTCCTGTCATGGCCCCGAGGGTAAAGGTAATCCAACGCTAGGCGCCCCCAATTTGACAGACAATGTCTGGTTATATGGTGGATCCCAGCTTGCGGTGATGCAATCCATTTCCCAAGGTCGGCAGGGGTGGATGCCGGCCCACAAGGACCGCCTAGACGAAGCGAGCACACATCTGCTCACCGCTTACGTTTTTGGCCTTTCGCAGCAGCGAGAACAGTAAGACCTACCAAAAGCGTCGAATACGCCATTAGCACCAGAGTAGCACCCCACCTCCCTACGTGGAGTCATGAGCTAATCCACACCTACGATGGTTCAGCCGAATGCCGTCACCCACCCGGTCCGTACCTAAGAGTATTATTGGTAAGGGTTTTCGCAATTCAATTGTTCATTTATCCTAGGTCTTGTACGTTTGGAATCACCTGAAGATTTCCTTATAGTGTTTCAGACTCCGCGCAGCAACATTTTTTGAGCCGACAACATGACTCCAAAGGCGTCGAAGCGTCACCTGGTATGGCCAATCCTTGGTGCAGTCATCGCCGCGCTGTTACTGGGGTTTGTCTTGGTTGGGGGGTTAACGAAAGCTACAGATTGGTATCAATGGTGGCCTCACGTCTCGATGTCGGAAATCGAGCAATTCATTATCGCAGCCGGTTACTGGGGTGTGCTCGCTTCGATTGGACTGATGGTGTTGCACTCGTTCATCCCGTTTCCCGCCGAACTCGTGGCCATTGCCAACGGAATGATCTATGGGCCGATTTGGGGCACAGTAATTACCTGGGTGGGTGCGATGCTTGGTGCCTTTGCTGCCTTCGGCCTGGCGCGCGCGCTGGGCCGCCCACTCGTTCACAAAATACTAACAGAAAGAAATATGCAGCGCGTAGATGCTTGGGTGGCAAGTTATGGCGCGGGTTCGTTGTTCTTTAGTCGTTTCATTCCGGTTATCGCGTTCAATCTGATCAACTACGCGGCGGGCCTTACTAAGATATCGTGGCGGACCTTTGCCTGGATGACCGGCCTGGGGATCCTGCCACTGACTACGCTAATGGTAGTAATGGGCGATCAAATCGAGCACCTACCTTGGCAAGCGTGGTTGCTCTTGCTGGGCGCGGGGCTTGTACTATGGATAGTGGTACATCGTCTCCACCGATTGCGGTGGCACAATTACAAACAGCCTTAGGGCGCACCAGTTACCGAACGCGATAGACACCTAAGCTGGAGTTCCAGCCTTCAAGCGCCAAGATTTCGGGCGGAATCGATTCTCGTTGCCCGATGATTAGTGCGCCTCCCGCCACGAGCTTCGGTAGCATCTTTAACAGCACCTCCCGTTGCAGCGCCGGCTCGAAGTAAGTGAAAACGAGGTTGCGGCAGAGGATTAGCTGAAACGGTCCCACCGGCCATTGTTTTCTGATGTCTTGCCGAAGGAATCGAATGCCTTGCCGGAAACGCTCGCGAATCGAATAGGAGTCGTCAATGCGCTCGAAAGCCGAGGAAATCCATGACGGAGGTAGGTCTCTCAAGCTGCTAGAGGGGTAACACCCGCTCTCTGCCCGCTGCAGCAAGTGCGGGTCTGCGTCGGTCGCCACGACGTCCAAAGCAATTTCTGGTAAGCGCTCGGCGAACACGCCGAGCTCCCATAGCAGCGAGAGCGTGTATGGCTCTTCGCCGGAGGCACAGCCGGCGCTCCAGCAGCGGAACGTGCTTTGCCCCGAGGCCACCGCCCTTCGCGCAAGGTCCGGGAGAACAATCTTGGTCAGGAATGCGAAGACGCGCTGATCGCGGCAAAACCGGGAGATGGAAATCCGGCAGAGAGAATCCAAGACCTCCCATTCTTCCCGATGCAAGCTCAGGTACGACGAGTAGCTAGCGATGCTCGCAAGACCTAGCTCCTTCAAGCGCCGGTCAACCCTCTTGCAGACCTGGCGACGAACCTTACGAAAACCCGGCCAACGCATTCGGAGCTGCGGGCAAACCGACTGGAGAAACTGCACGCAGTCTGCGTCTTTCAAGAGGACCAGGGGCAGTTTATTTGCGAGGATTAACTTCGGATCAGGAGCAGATTCTCTGCGCTTGTTTGTGGCCGGGCCACTGTCTATCTCTTGCACTTACGATCGTAAGCGCTCGTTCGTCAAAATACTTAAGCAACGCTGTTCGCAGCTCTAGAACGAGCCCTGCAATTTGCCTCGCCCACCAAGTCTGTGGTGTGGCGATGACGAAACCGGCGGCGGTTGATACTAACTGCGGCGCTTCTTAGCTAACGCCCAAGCATACCCCTCGCTGAACAGGGTTCAGCAGGGGCGATCGCGCGGAATTATTTAGCGGTATACTTGAACTTCTGCCCACCGATGCTCGCTTCATACATCAGTCCACCCTTGGCCACAGTAAAGACCGCCGTTCCCTTGTGGTAGCCTCCCCTGGTGATCGCATTGTTCATACCGCCGCTGGCGGTGGCGGAATTGCCGGTGGTGGATGCGCCTGCTGAAGCGCCGGCAGTAATCGCCACCGCTTCTGCCTGGGCCCCAAACTCGAAGTTGCCACGGGTGAACTCATCGAACGCGCGCTTGTCCTCGAAAAAGATGATCTGGGTGTAGGCCTGGCCACCTAACTGGAAACCCAGGGTCAGTTGCGTCATGGAGGCGTCGCCAACGTATTTACCCGCGGCGTAAACCCGACCTTTGCCATGCGCTGCGCCGACAACGATAGCCCCTTTGCCGATGGTGGGGAAGATGGTGTAACCGTAGCTGTTGCCGAAAAAGCTGCTGCTTCTACCGGCGTCCTTGAAAACCTTGATGGCGTCCTGGTATTTGTCGGCCCAGGCCTGAGTAAAAGGCATAGACATGACTAAAAGAATAAGTCCAGCACGTATGACTAAATTCATGTTCGGTATCTCCTTGAACGTCGTAGCAGGTTTATTACCAGGGGATTTATAGCACAGAACGCCGCACATGTGTGTCACGAACAGTAAACCGCCTACTCTCAGCGCCCCCCTGATCCAGTCTGCCGCTACAGTCTGCAACTGTTCGGGCGTTTCACCCGCACCTCGACCATAAAATGTAACGGGGCGCTATGGCCCCGCTACATTTTATGGCGGAGAGGGAGGTCGCTTTCGCCCATCCATGGTCTCCGCGACACCTGCACATCCATGTGCAATGGGATTCGAACCCCCGGACCCTTACGGGTCAACGGTTTTCAAGTGCGAATACTTTCCTTTCCGCGAATCCCGCCTTGTAGCCCCTTGTACCGCAAGGTACTGAAATTCTTACCAATCTTGGATACCATTATACCGGCACATACCTTATATATAGCGTCTTATACCGCACAGTTGGTTGGCAATTCACTGTTGCCACGATCTGCGAAATCGACGGTCACCGTACGTACCGTCTACAGGCGTTTACACTCCTTGAGTGTTCCATCCGGGCCAAGCTCCACCCGGCTTAACCGGTCGCAGCGTACTGCGCTCAAGCTAACGGGTGCTGCTACGGTACAACTTTTCAACTTGCCATCGGGGTATTGCACGAGTATGTAGCCATCGGCGCAGGTCAGTCTTTCTCCTTGGGCCGTATAGATCTGATGATTACCGTTAAGACTGCAGCTCTTTACGCCACCATCAGGGTAGAACTTAATACCGACGTTGCAGTTCACTTGAGCCGTCGCTGCATAACTAATCATGGTCAACGCCAATCCCAGCCAGAGCCAGCTAAAGGACAACCTTCTTCGCGTGTACATCGCTGTTCCCTCCAGGGCCGATTGTCGATTTCAACGTGTGTAGCCAAACTAGGCTTAGAAAGCTGTCGAACCACGTTTGGCTGTGTCCAAAGTTGGAGGGCAAGACCCCTCA
>CAXMNC010000049.1:0-2889 GCA_964194625.1 Acidiferrobacterales bacterium | reverse complement strand
ACTCGGCGGGGCCCGTATGCTGGCGGCTGCCCGTGAGGCGATTGGGTCATCGGGAATCCGACCCAAGCTTATCGGCGTCACGTTGCTAACGAGTTATTCTCAGCGGGATGCTGAACAAGTTGGATTGCATGGAAGCCTTGAGGAGACTGTCGGCTCGTTGGCACAGCTGGCGCGCGACGCGGGTCTAGATGGTGTTGTGTGCTCGCCATGGGAAGCGGCAGACTTGCGGCGCAGGTTGGGTGAAAAGTTTATCTTGGTTACGCCTGGGGTACGACCCGCAGACATGCAATCTGACGATCAAGTGCGCACCTTGACACCGCGTGAGGCTTTAGACCGCGGCGCGCACTACCTTGTGGTCGGACGCCCGATTACACGTGCACCGGACCCAAAAGTTGCCCTCGACACGATCAACCGGCAAATCGATACTGATTGACACGCGGTCGACGAGATTTGATGATCAATCGAAGCATAAATAAATAGAGCCATTATGTTACCGGAGTTGTTGCAGAAGATTAGAGACACAAAGGTTCTTGTTGTCGGGGACTCGATGCTTGACCGCTATTGGTATGGGGGTGTGGAGCGTATTTCTCCGGAAGCGCCTGTGCCCGTGATCGCGGTCAACCGCTGTGATGAGCGTCCCGGTGGCGCCGCAAATGTCGCGCGTAACGTACAGGCGTTGGGCGCAAAATGTGACCTATTATCGGTGAGCGGCAGCGACAACGAGGCAGATACGCTTGAACAATTATTACGAGAAGAAGGTGTCAATTGTCGGTTGCAGCGAGATAAGCTACTGAATACGACCGTTAAACTTCGCGTCATATCTCAAAATCAGCAACTAATCCGCATCGACTTCGATATGCCGGGCAGCAAGGATGCGCGCGCTCAGCTTCTCGAGCGCTATTTGGAGGACCTCGGACAATTTCAGCTCGTGGTTGTCTCAGATTATGGCAAGGGAGGGCTGGGATCCATCAGCGAGATGATAGCAGCGGCGCGAGGTGCTGGCATTCCAGTCGTGGTTGATCCTAAGGGCGATGACTATAGTTTGTATCGCGGTGCCGACTTACTCACACCAAACCGTAGGGAGTTCGAACAGGTGGCAGGGCGTTTTAATGATCAGAAAGAACTCGAGGAAAACGCCAGCGCCCTAGCGTCTTCGTTTGAGCTGGGCGCGGTGCTGGTAACGCGCGGCGAAGAGGGTATGAGTTTGATTAAGCGGGATGGTGAGGCGTTACATTACCCAGCGCGTGCTCGCGAAGTATTCGACGTCACCGGCGCCGGCGATACGGTTATCGCCACGATCGGGTGCGCCTTTGCCGTGGGCGGCGGGTCGGAAGACGCGTTGCACTTGGCCAACATAGCGGCCGGGGTGGTGGTCGGCAAGCTTGGTGCCACCACGGCCACGCCCGACGAGATCCTGCATGAATTGGCCATCGAGCAAACTTGAGCATTGGATGCGGGAATCAGTTCGGATTCCGTCAGCATGAAACAAGGCGATACTAAGAACTGGTATTTGGTGTATTGCAAACCTCGGCAAGAGGGCGTTGCCAAGCGTAACCTGGAACGCCAGGGATTCGAGACCTATCTTCCGGTTGCACGACAGCGGCGCCGGAGATTGGGTAGGCCGAAAATGGTCATTGAGCCCATGTTTCCACGGTACCTGTTTATTCGTCTGGATTCCCAACATGATGACTGGGGGCCTATAAGGTCGACCCTGGGGGTTACCGCACTGGTTCGATTCGGGCAATTCCCGACACCCGTGCCGGTTGATCTTATTAATGACCTCAGACAGCGCGATGACGAGGAAGGCATCCAGCAACTCCCGGACTATACGTATCGACCCGGCGAGCCGTTACGTATTGCTGATGGGGTGATGGCCGGTTTCGAAGGTATCTATCTGGCGCCCTCGGCCAAGGATAGGGTGCTGGTGTTGCTGGAGATCCTAGGTCAGCAGGCCCGGGTAGAACTTGCCCGGGATACGATCGAGCCTATTTGTTAGACACGCACATAACCATATCGTCATCCTTGTACGCTTGACGATTTCTGCCTTAGCCTATAGTGTTCACGGTATGAACACCAAAGGCGAGCGCGACGATGAGCTTGTCCTGGAGCTTCTGGATGCCATCGGCAAGCAGAGTGACCTGAGCCAGCGCCACCTTGCCCGGCAGCTGGGGGTGGCCCTGGGGCTGGCCAATTCCTACCTAAAGCGCTGTATCCGCAAAGGCTACGTGAAGATTAGAACGGCGCCGGCGAATCGTTACCTCTATTATGTCACTCCCAAGGGGTTTGCCGAAAAGAGTCGACTGACCGCCAAATACCTGTCTTATTCCTTCGCTTTTTACCGGCGCGCCAGCGCTTCTTGTGCCGAGATCTTCCAGCAGTGTGCGCTGAGGGGTTGGAAGCGAGTCGTACTTTGTGGAATTTCTGACCTGGCCGAGATCGCGTCCCTGCAAGCGACAGAAGCCGACGTCGAGATCGTCGCAATCTACGACCCGCATGCCGATCGTGAGCGATTTGTGGGCAAAAAAGTATGGACCGACCTTAATGGCATCGAAACCTTCGATGTCTGTGTATTAACCGATCTACAGTCACCCAGCACTAGCCAGAAACAACTCATAGAACGGGTCGGACAAGAACGGGTGATGGTACCGGACATACTTCGGTTGGAATAGTGATACCGCTGATTCGCGCCATGGCGTCGGATCAGTGACATAAAAAGGAGCGTGGCTGTGCGGGCACTGAAACGTGTTCTGCATGGCGGTAGCGTGCCTGGATTCTTAAATTTTCACCACAGAGCACACAGAGAGCACAGAGAGTTGGCCGTAGATAAAGAAAAACTAAATGAACTGACCGAGACAATTATCGGTGCTGCTATCCGAGTACATCGCGAGC
>CAXMNC010000048.1:0-4595 GCA_964194625.1 Acidiferrobacterales bacterium | reverse complement strand
CTGGGCACGGGCGATGTCTTTCGTGTCCACTTGCGGAGACTCGTTTATCACATCACTGACCTTAGGTGGTTGGCCTGTCCAAAACCTAGTGCATGCCAAGAATATGCGCAACTACCAATCGGATAACAGATGGTTGCGCTCGCAGAGAAAAGCGAATGACGCGGACACTAGGTAGCGTTTTTGGCCTGCGCGGACGAGGATATGGTGACATTGAGGTCACCCAGGCATCCATCATTCGATGTCATAAATCCAATCGTGATTGGCGGGTCGACAACCGCTTGAAGAATATCTCATCGGCAGTTACTAAATCCGCCGCCCAGAGCCGGTTATTTTCTAACAGTCGGTCCAGCGCCTTCTTCACGCCAACCTGGATCAGAGGATCTGGCTGAGGAACTCTTGTGTGCGCGGATCTTTGGCCTCTTTAAAGAACGTGGCCGGTGGGCCATGTTCGACGATGACACCGCGGTCGGTGAAATAGATATGGTCGGCGAGCTCACGGGCAAACCCCATCTCGTGGGTCACCAGCATACAAGTCATACCATCCTCGGCGAGTTCCTGGATCGTAAACAGCACCTCTTTGACCGTCTCTGGATCGAGCGCTGCGGTGATTTCGTCGAACAACATGACATCCGGATTCATCGCTAGCGAACGGGCGATAGCAACGCGTTGCTGCTGCCCGCCGGACAGTTCTCCCGGGTAGGTATTCTCCTTTCCTTCCAGTCGTACCTTTTTTATTAGCTTGATGGCGCGTTCCTCGGCGGCTGCCTTGTCCTGTCTGAGTACGTGAATCGGTGCCATCATGATGTTCCCGAGCGCGGTCTTGTGTGGAAACAGGTTGTACTGCTGGAACACCATGCCAACCTTCTTGCGCAGCTTCAACTTATCCAGTTTAGAATCGTTGACTTCCTGACCCTCCACCTTGATTGACCCCTTGTCGATGGGATTGAGCGCATTGATGCATCGAATCAGGGTCGACTTCCCTGAGCCCGAGGGACCGATGATACAGATGACCTCTTTCTTCATGACGTCGAAAGATATTCCGGACAGCACCTTGAGCTCGCCGAACGACTTGTGCACGTCTTTGAGACTCACCATGGGCTGGTCTTCAGTCCAAGCGACTGCGTTCGTTTCAGTGGCACCTGACTGCTGGTTCATGGCATTCGTTCCTATTTAGTGACTAGTAAGACTAATCACCAACATCAAATCTTGACCGCGTATTTTTTCTCTAACGCAATCGTCCAACGCGCGATCGGATAACAATAGATAAAAAATACGATCAACAAAAACACATAAAACGGCCCCAACAACTCGGTACGGCTATCCTCGGCCGTCATCGCATCCTGCGCGAGCCTCACCGATTCCTCTACGCCCATGATGGAACAAAGCGGTGTCGCCATAGTGAGGATCGCGTACCAGTTCATCCACGGTGGAATCATGCGCCTAAAGCACTGTGGCAGGATGATCATCCACATTGTCTGTCGCCGCGTGAACGCCAGCGACTCGGCCGACTCCCACTGACCGGTGGGGATAGACTGCACGGCGCCGCGCACGACTTCGGAAAGATTCGCCATCACTGGTAAGGAAAAACCAATGGTAGCCTTTGTCCAGTCGGGAATCTTGAACACCGTACTACCTAATTCGATCTCAAACGGCAACAGCAACATAATGCAGAACAACAACACCAGCCATGGGGAATTGCGGAAGAACTGGGTCGTGAACCAGGATCCAGCGCGCACCGGCGCCAACAACGAAACCTGGGCAAGCCCGAGGGCCATACCGGCCACTGTGCCAATCGCCATCGCTAAAAAACTAATAGTAAGGTTGAGCACAAAACCATTGCCGTTCTTCCAGAGCAATACCGGTATCCAGCGAAACAGCGTGGCCAGTGGACCCTTGTCAGGCTCCGCTTGTGACTGCGCCTCAGCGATACCGGCGAATAATAGGAACAGAATGACCAGCAACACCCCATGCCACAGTTTCAGCTCCAGCCGCCAGGTACCCTCGAGGCGATCGCGCTGTGCGCGTTGCGCAAGCCACCCGGCCGTGGGTAACAACACCGGCAGATCAGTGGTACTCGCGGTGGCGATACCAGGTATTGGCGGACGCTTGTTAACAAAAGTCTTCATTGCCCATAGCCCGGGATCTTCATGTGTCTCTCCCAGCGACCCATGGCGACGACCAAAACACCGACCAGGGCCACGTAAACAAAGAACAACACTGTCATCATCTCCGGCACATTAACGTTGTCCGACCAAATCTGATTCACTGTGTACATCATTTCGGGCACAGCGATAACATAGGCCAGTGTCGTCGTCTTCACCAGATTCACGAGGTTATTGTTGAGTGCCGGCAGGCAGACCCGAAATGCGAGCGGCAAGACGATGTAGATGTAGGATTTCAAGCGTGTGTAGCCGAGGGACTCGGCCGCTTCCTTGGTAGCGGTCGGCACCGCCTCGATGCCAGCGCGGAAGATCTCGACGTTAAACGCGCCAGCGAAAAAAGACAAAGAAACCACCGCCCATCCGAAGTTTCCGATGATAGGCTCATTCCAACCACCGGCGTCGTAGACCGGCATAAGACCCCAGCGCTCTAAACCGGTACCGAGGGCAAAGTAAAAAAATAGAAGCTGGACCAGTGGCGGAGTATTGCGGAAGAACTGAATGTAGCCCTGGACGATGTTGCGGGTGATTTTTAGCTTCGAGCCTTGAAGCCAGGCACCGACGACGCCGATGACGACACTAAAAAACACACAAATAACAGAAAGGTAGAGCGTATTTAGAAAACCATCAACGAAACGTTCACGTTCGTACTGTTCGTAAAAAATGACAAGATTGATCCCAGTGTCGTCATACAGCCAACGGAACCATTCATAAAATGCTTCCACGCAGCGGCCTCCCGATCAGGTGACGCGGATTGGTCTTGCGGATAAAGAGAATGCGCGGCGCGCGGAACGCGCCGCGCATCATGCTACAGCTGTTATTTCAGGTGTTTTCGGTCTATCTCGAGCTTCGCCTTCATCATCGTGACATAGGCAGTGGACTGTATGCCCCATTTCTTCTCCAGCTCGATGAGTCGCCCACTGGTGTGCCAATAGTAAATCATCCCAGACATGAACCGACCCCAGATGTTGTCCAGTTCTTCGCGCGGGACCGCCAACCCCCATGGATTGTCGTCCTCGGTCATCAGTGGCATCTCATAGTCGTTATAGTCGCCGGACGCCAGGTCGGCCATGATCGACGAATCATCGTACACCCACGCCACGCAGCGGCCATCTTTCAATGCCTGTTTGGCTTCGGCATTGCCGACAAAGGCAACGATCTTGGCGCCATATTTCTGAGAGACCTGTTTGTTATAAAACGCACCCTGTTTACCGCATACCGGTTTGCCCTTGAGCTGGGTCCATTTCGCCAGGCCCGCACTTTTCTTGGCGAGGACGTTGGTACCGGAGGTGTAGTAGTTAGGCTCGACGATGCCAACCACTTTACGTCGATCGGTGCGATCGGACATGGTCGCGATCATGAGATCGATCTTGCCCTGCTGCAGAAACTGCATACGGTTAGACGACTGCACCGCTACGAGCTCGAGCTTGACGCCCAGCGCATCGGCAACATCCTGGGCCATATCGGCCTCCATGCCCACGATCTTGCCTGAAGTATCGCGAAAACCCCACGGCTTGTAGTCGGCCTTTACGCCCACCACGACCTCGCCGCGCTTCATGACTTTCATAAAGCGTTCATTGCCTGCGTACGCCGTAGATACCAGTCCGAGCGCAACAATTGCCGTGATGGCAGCAGTAAACAAATGCTTAATCATAATATCCTCCTAAAACATCGGTTATGGTACTTCACCCCTTTTTCGGGTACGTTTTTATAGATCCGCCCCAGATCACCTACCACAAAAGTGGGGGAATCAGCGAATCCAGACCAGGTAGCATAAGGTAGGCCCGCCGTTTGGTGCAACCCGGGTGTCCGTGTGCCTTTGTGGGCTGCCCCCGCTGGCTCGCGTCAGACAAGCGCTCGGAGCGCGGCAAGCCCGACGATACCCCCTTCGAACTCTTGCATGGCATCGACCAAACAAGGCCACAGATAGTCCGCCGAAGCGCTGTCTGCCAGCACGTAGAAAGCGGGCGTGGCGCCCAAATCATTGCGTACGATCACGGCGTTGATGCGCGCAAGTGAGGTCTGGGCGATGCGACCATCATCGAATTTGTCGACCCGCAGGTCGACACCGCATACCTTGGCCAACATCTCAGTTGCGCATTCGCCGGTGATCGCGAACCAACAATAGCTTTCGGCGCGCGGCATGTGATAACACATGCGCTCGGTACTAAGCTGCCAGCTCGCCTCCAGTCTTGCCGGTAGCTCTGAGCGTGCGTGTAAGTCACTAACGATCACATGTTCGTCGGCCGATAGACGCAACACTAATGCGCCGTCACTTTGACGGCGGGCTTGGCCGGGTCTATCGGGGATCGCCACGTGCTGCGTCACGAGCCAATCGGGGGTGTCCCTACCCTTGAAGCCGGTTCGCGACAACGGTGATAAATCGGCCAGGCCCATGCGCCGCGCTAACGCCACTTCATCGCCACCGTCGGCATA
>CAXMNC010000047.1:0-29170 GCA_964194625.1 Acidiferrobacterales bacterium | reverse complement strand
CTGACTTGTCGGTTCACTCTCAAGCAAAGCTTAATGCAGTGGCCCGACGGTTGAACGAACGACCGAGAAAAACGCTAGACTATGAAACACCGGCTGAACGATTTAGCCAATGTGTTGCGTCGACCGGTTGAAACCGCAGCCACAAGCGGAAGTTCGTGAGCTGCACACTTTCAATGCGACGCCAATTCTACGAATGACTGCTTCCGCCTAGAAGCGGCCAGTCATCTGATAGAATGTTGAAGGGTAGAAATCGACCCAAAGCAGACATTCCCCAGATTGCTTGAAACGCGATCTCGACCCACTGATTGCCAACCCCCGCGTCGCTGACTAGCCGTCCAAGTCACGCTCTCCCGAATCAATAATTTGGATTTCACTGTACCCCTGATGTACCACCCGGTGTAACGAAAATGCGCATAGCGGTGTAATATGGTTACTCTTGTAGGCAGAGGGACCAAGGAAACTTCTCCATGGGTACCGAGCCTTTAGAGCGCAAGCTCGCCGCGATCCTCTACGCCGACGTCGCCGGTTATAGCCGCCTGACCGGCGAGGATGAGGAAGGCACCCATCGTGCCTTAAGCGCCCACCTCGACGCCATTACCGCCTCGATTGAAAAACATAACGGTACCGTCTTGCACTACGCTGGCGATGCCGTGCTGGCTGATTTCGCCACTGTCTCAGGTGCACTTATCTGTGCAGCCGCGGTCCAGCAAGATCTTGAGGTCCGCAACAAAGACATACCCGAGAAGCGCAAAGTCCAGTTCCGGATTGGTGTCAACCTGGGCGAAGTGATCGTTGATCGTGGCGAGATCTATGGCGAGGGTGTGAATGTAGCCGCACGGCTCGAAAGCTTGGCCGAACCTGGCGGTATCTGTGTCTCTGGTACCGTGTACGATGCCATCGGTAACAAGTTGCCGCTCGACTATGAGTTTATGGGCGAGCAGTCAGTTAAGAACATTGAAAAGCCGGTGCGTGCCTATCACGCTCGAATCAAGCCCGGCGTAGCATTGCCCACGCCGACCGCAACTCCTAAAACCAAGTGGTCATCACGCCACCTTGCTGTGGGTGCCGTCGTGATCGTGTCCCTGGTAGTTGTAACCAGCGTGATTACTTGGTTAACACCGTGGTCCAAGGAACGCATTGCGCTTCCATTGCCGGACAAACCTTCGATTGCTGTGTTGCCGTTTGAGAATATGACCGGCGATCCAGAACAAGAGTATTTGAGCGACGGGATGACCGACGACCTGATTACGGATTTGTCCAAGGTCTCGGGTCTGTTCGTCATAGCGCGCCACTCGGTCTTTACTTACAAGGGCGTGGCGGTGAAGGTACAGCAAGTGGGGAAGGAGCTAGGGGTGCGCTATGTGCTGGAAGGCAGCGTCCGACGTGCCGGCGGGAGGGTCCGCATCAATGCCCAGTTGATCGATGCGAGCACTGGCCGTCACCTGTGGGCCGAGCGCTATGATCGCGACTACCAGGACATCTTCGCGGTGCAAGACGAGGTTATTGCCCAGGTCGTATCGGCGATCGCAGTCAAGCTGACGGACGCGGAGCAGACTCGGATCGCGCGCCTTCCGACCGATAACCTCGAGGCATATGACTCCTATCTGCGTGCTGAGCAAGGTCTCTACCTTAGCGACACCGCTGGTTTTCGGGATACGTTGTCGTTCTATGAAAAAGCAATAGCACTCGATCCGGAGTTCGCCGATGCTTACGCGGGACTTGCGAGAGCTGCGGTTGAGATTTGGCGTCTGGACTACAACGATCTACTCGCGAGCGCAGTAGCCCGCAAGCGAGCCTACGAGACAGCAGCACGTGCCCTAGTGCTCGACCCCGACAATGCGCGCGCATACTCCGTTCTCGCAGTACTGCAAGTGGTGGACGGCCACCACGACGCGGCTATCGAGTCCGCCCAAAAGGCGGTCTCCGCAAGTCCCAGCGACGCTGACGGGTACCTCAATCTCGGTCTCGTGCTTGCCTACTCCGGGCGGCCAACGGAAGCCCGAGCCGCTGTCGAATCAGCACTCCGGCTGAATCCCAAACCGGCTCCAGGTGCATTATTCCTCGCCGGTGTTGGCTTCTTCGCGGACGGACAATACGAGCGGGCGGTCGAAGCCATTGAGCAGGCGCGTGATGCCCGACCCACCGACGAAACGGCCGGGGGATATCTTGCGTCCGCATACGCTCACTTAGGCCGGACCGACGAGGCAAGAGCGGAAGTCGAAACGATATTCGAGACACTACCCATGGCGAACCTCGCGTACTTCCGGGCGCGCGATGCGTATTATAAGCGAGCGGAGGACCTCGCCACCTTTATCGATGGCCTGCGAAAGGCGGGTCTGCCGGAATGGCCGTTCGGGTTTCGGGGAAATGAAGAAGATCGCCTCGATGCAAGCGCTCTAAGGACTGTAACCCTGGGCCACACGTGGATGGGAAGGCACGCGAACGGCGTGCAGTTCATGCAGCAAATCAGTCAAACCGGAGTCATCGCCTACCGCAGCCGGGCGAGCTTTCTCACCGGCACGGCAGACGTGCGCGGCGACATGCTCTGCCAGCAGTTCGAGGGATACATGCTTGACCGCAGGCTGTGCGGCTATGTGTACCGCAACCCGAAGGGGACCCGCGAGGACCATGATGAGTACGTCAGCGTGATGCCCGACGCGCTCAAGTACTTCTCCGTGGTGCAGTGACGGCTACACTCCCAGAGGCCGAGCCAGATCTCACCCATCTCCTTGAGGCGCTTCGTAAAGCGGGCTTGCCCCATCACCCTTTGGCTACGTGGGGCGCAATGAGCACCGTCTCGACACGAGCGTCATCAGCGCATTAACGCTTGGCCGAACCTGGACGGGTCGACATGCAAACGGCGTGCCGTTCGTGCGGCAGGCTGACGAACACGGGTCGTTTGCCTACCGCAGCGCCACGACCATATTCAGTGGCACTGTGCAGGTGGAAGGGGACATGCTCTGCCAGTTATACGAAGGCGCGCTTATGGGTCGCAAGAACTGCAGCCACATTTACCGAAACCCCAACGGAACCCGCGAGGGCAACGACGAATATGTATTCGTGAGCGTCGACGCCCTGATGTACTTGTCAGTGAAACCGTAGTAGCACCGCCTCACCACTCACTGTTGGGCCAGGCGCGCCTTAATCTTCCGCCAATTGGTGTCGGCCTTCTCCTTCTGGCCAGCGACCTCCTCGAATTCCTGCTTCGAACCCGGGTCGTAGTTCAAATAGAGCTTACCCTCGACGATGACCCAAGCGTTGGGGTCGATATTGGCGGTGGCCTGTCCATACGCAACCCCGTCGGCGCAGTATCCGCCGTACTGGGGCGCGTACTTGATCGGAGTAGCGGCAAACAATTTACGGTGCTTGGCATTGGCGAAGTGCCAGTCCACACCAAACCATTCATAGGCGAACGCCTCGGAACCCTTCATCGGCCGACTCTGAGTGAAATAGGCGACCGGATCGTAGCCCTTGATCGCGACACCGCCGAAGTATCCGGTATTGATCTCTCCTGCCTGCAAAGGGCCGCTAATAAGGCCTAGAGTAAGTCCTATGATCACAAGAGAGCATTTTCCTAGGAAAGATCGAACCATCGCGTTCATCGTTGCGTCACCTCCGAAGCTATCAATTGTTACGTTTGTTGCATTCTTTGAACAACCATTCCCCCACAATCTCGACCGGTTGACAGCCCGCTCCATGTTCAATCAGCAAATTGACGATATCCCAATGTTCCCGGTAGCCGGCTCGGCTCAAGGGAGTGTAGGGACCGTTCGCTTCCGGGAGGCTCAGATCCGCACCCTTAGCGATCAGCAGCTTGGCAACCTCCAAGTGGTTTTCCTCGGCCGCTGCGTGCAGCGCCGTGACGCCGAAACCGTTCCGCTGGTCGTTGATGTCGGCGCCCTTCGCAAGGAGCAGCTCAACGACCTTGTTGTGGCCGCCGTAGGCGGCGGCGTGTAGGGATGTAAGGCCCCCTTTGTTACGGGCTTTGATATCAGCACCTCGAGAGAGGAGCGTTTTTACGACGCTAACGTGGCCGTCGAGTGCCGCGAGAATCAAAGGTGTCGCGTCGTTTCGGCCTTTGGCGTTGATAGCCGCGCCTTCATCGAGGAGCTGCTGCACTCGCTCGACGTCGCCCCGCTCCGCGGCCTCATGCAGAGAAGTGGCAAGGGTCGGCATGGCAACACCGAGCCACAGGAGAGGAAATAACGCCAGCCGGATGATGCGTCGAGACCAAGAACGGGCACTCAGGATACGCATAGACACCTCCATAACTCGGAACTAACTAGAGAAGCCGTTTTTTTAAGAGACGGAGGGCAAGACCCCTCATAAGCGGAAGGACAGCAACAGGCAGGTGAATTAGCAGTTGTTCGAGGTGGGCAGAGCAGAGGGCTTAATGACACGAGCCGACTGGGCGTCCATCACCTGCCATCGGCAACATTAGAGCACCGCACGCCTGTCAGAGCAAGAAAGATCACTCTTTAGGCAGCCCACACCGCACCGGAAATGGGCACGGGTAGCCAACCTTTATACCGAATTCGAACCCCCCATTTCAGGCCAACTCGAACGTCCACAATTCGCCGATTGCTGCCGATCACGGAGACAATTTCTCGAACAGTTGAAGGGCGGCTAATAGGCGGAAGCGGCCATAGGAATTTTGATGCAAAACCACGCGCCTACGAATTAGCGAGTGGCTGCTTGGGGGTCGTAAGCAGACATTGCAGTCCCGTGCATGAGGAGGGAATCAGGAGTGCTCGGACCTTGCCGAGCTGCCTACATAGTGCCTACACGCGACATATTCTCAGGTTGAAAGAGGCATAACCTATTGATTTAATGGTGCCGGCGAGTGGACTCGAACCACCGACCTGCTGATTACGAATCAGCTGCTCTACCAACTGAGCTACACCGGCTTAGCTATATTTAAGATGTTTTCGCACGTCCGTGCACTGACCCACTTCTACAATTCACCCAATCTTCTACAATTCCTTGCCCAAAGGTCCTACCCGTACCCGCTTACGGATGTATCGCTCAGTGGACACAAACAGTACTACGGCGTAGCTACCGTGAACCAAGGGAACATGGATACATTGGGCCTACCCCCGCATCGATCCTCCTCCAGATCGAAACCGACATCGGGGTCGGTGAACGATTCTTGTTGTACCTCTACCGCAATAAGGTCTGAACTGTCCTAAATCTAATCATGCCTGCCGGTCCATAGTGGCACCGCACCGTCGACATTCGACCCTCTCAATACCTCCTCCGCCGAACTCAAACGTTTTGCTAATCACGCGAAAATCGTGGAATCCCAGCCAGCAAAGGAGTTGGGTGAGCAGTGGCGGCAACTTTGGCATATTATGAAGCCTCTGACCTCACTTTCCTTTAGCTATGCCTTCGTCACTGTTCCATCGCAACGATCGGACGCGGCGAGTGCTTTTCTGCGATAGGGGAATGCTTTTTAGCCGCTCTAAATTCTCTGTGTTGAAAAACGCTCGCCCCTCTTTAACCAGGTGTTCGGCACAGGCAAACTGATCGTCCAGATTATCCGCCCATCGGCAATGGGCAGCCAGTGATGGATTCGAGCCTGGGTTCTCGGCATCTTCTTCCAACTGTATTAGCGGTTTCAATATGTTGCCGATGAGCGCCTCTCTGATATCTGTCGCAAATATGCCCAAACCCTGTAGCTGTTCGACCTGGTCTAGACGAGCCTGATCGGCGTTATTTTCGACAAGGACGCTAAGGATGGCGTTACCGTCCTTACGAGTAGCCAACTCACGCAGTGCAGCGAGCAGATCTGTCGGATAGGTTTTTCGGAAGTTGGTTAACGAACGGTAAAGCCAACTGGCTCCATAGGGTACCTTCTTTAATTCTCTTATTCGGTTTCTAATCGTATCGCTTTGCTGGAGGAGGGTATTTAGACGAATCCGCTGCTCTCTATCGCGAGCCTGGTTTCGAAGGGTCTTCTTCTGTTCCTCAAAGGCCACGCCCATCAGCCGCTGCCCGCAAGTCTCACAGAGATTTGTTTCCCTTTCGTCTGATGTAATGACCAGGAAACCCTGGCTGTGGGCTTTAAGACAGTCGTTGACACCGCAACGAGCACTTGGCTCCTTGAAAGAGTAAATTGCTGTGACACGTATAGATGGATTTTTTTCGGCTTCAACTGAAGATTTATAGCGAGGACGATTCACAATATCATCCCATGTTTTAAGTGCTATTTTCTCTTCAATGTGAAAAAGGGGCACAGGATTTTTTTTACTCTAACATGGTTGAAATAAACCCCGCACCAGCCGGGATCTTAACGCGGCAACATGAGCCCACAACACAATTTCGACATCACCCCCCAGTGTATTGAAAAATATGAATGGTGTTAGCCGTTAGACTGTTTCTTGCCAGCACATAGTTTTCGCCCCCGCTGCAATCGATGGCGATAGTCTTCCCAGTCGTTTTCATAGAGGCGGACCATATCATCTTCACCGAACTCCCGGAACGCATCGGCCACTAGGTCATCGTAGCCTTCTTCAAATTCAACCCAAGCGAGGGGTCAGACTACCAACTGTTAATGGTTGTGACGCAAACGCACAACCACGTCCACCCCTTCCATGGTGGTTCTTTCGGGCAGGGGCGGTAAGCCGGACACCTTCACATTGGTTGCGTCGATGTCGGTAAGTTCACCGGTACTGACATCGTAGAAGTGGTGATGCGGCGCCGGGTTGGAGTCATAGAATGTCTTGCTGGAGTCAGCCATGACCTGACGGATCAGTCCCTTTTCAACGAACAACGACAACGTATTGTACACAGTCGCCTTTGACACACGTTGGGGCGCGTCGTTGACAAGCCGAAAGACATCGTCGGCGGAGAGATGCACACAACGCGCGAATAATACACGTGCGATCTCTATCCGCTGGTTAGTCGGGGTAACGTCGTGCCTCCGCAGCCAGGCGTTGATTGCCGCGTCGTTGGTTTTAGTATCCGAAGCCATTTGAAATAATTATATAAAGGTAGGAGGGCTTGCGTCTATTCTGCCGCCGATGCCGAGCCTCTTTGACCTAGGGCGTCAAAGCAGAGATGCCTGGGTCAATGATTGGGATGCGGCGAAACGTGACCCTGCTGGCGGTGTATCAGGCGCTGATGATGAGCGCAAACGCGCTGATTATCGCCACCACCGCGCTGGTAGGGCTGGCGCTTGCCGAGGAGAAGATACTCGCCACCCTTCCCGTCGGCCTCCAATAGATAGCCACGATGCTGACTGCCATCCCCGCCGCCATGTTGATGCGTCGTGTCGGCGGGCGCGCCGGCCTCATCATCGGTGTTATGGCCGCCATCATTGGTGGAACGCTGTGCACTGTGGCCATTTTTTACCGCCATTTCGAGCTCTTTTGCGTCGGCTCCGCGCTGGTAGGCGCGTTCAACGCCTTCGGTCAACAGTATCGCTTTGCCGCCGCCGATGCGGCCAGCGTCGAGTTCCGCAGTCGCGCCATCTCTCTGGTGCTGGCGGGTGGGGTTGTCGCCGCCTTCGCCGGGCCTAATCTAGCGTGCTGGACCGTGGATTTGTTCGAACCCGTTACCTACGCAGGTTCTTATGCCGCGAATATCGTTATCTACGGCCTGTCGTTCGCAATTCTTGCCTTCGTCACAATACCGCCGTCTTCCGCCTCATCCCATCCCGGTGGCGGCGCTGGATTCGCAACTATCATTACTCAGGGTCGTTTCCTGGTGGCCGCCGCCAGCGCCATGATCGGCTATGGGGTGATGAACCTTGTGATGACGGCGACGCCACTTGCCATGTCAAAACATGGGTTCGGATTTGGCGAGACCACAATCGTCATTCAATGGCATGCGTTGGCGATGTTTGCACCATCGTTCGTTACTGGCCACATCATCAAGCGGTTCGGCGTTATGAACGTAATCATGACCGGTGCACTCTGACAACTAGCATGTGCGCTCGTGAATCTATACGGTCAAGCCGAGTGGAGCTTCGTTGTGGCGTTGGTACTCCTCGGTCTCGGTTGGAACTTCCTATTCGTAGGCGCGACGACCGTGCTCACCGACAACTATAGCGGTCCGGAGAAAGCGAGGGTTTAGGAGCTTAACGACTTTCTAGTTTTCGGGATGGTGGCAGTGACGGCGCTTTCCTCCGGCGCGCTACAACCACGCCTACGGCTGGGCTCTGTTGAATATGGCCATGATCCCCTTCATCATCGCCGCGCTTGCCTGTGGCTTCTGGCTCCAGCGGCGGGCGACTCGCACACAAGAGGCTCGGATGCCGACTTGACCAGCGCGCTGCGAGACACCATATCATAGACGGCGCTAGCCGACTTTATGAGCTAGATAAAGGGAGTTCGGCGAACTTGATGCTATTTTCGGATCATTTACCGGCACGATCGTGATTCTGGTGGTCCGGTAACAAACCCGCCGACCGGGGATCAATGGCGATGAGCCTTGGTCGATGGATTCGCTCCGACCGCTTTCAGCGCCCTGGGGATCTTAAACGTGACGCTTTCCACCTTGTCGCCCCGCTCACCCACGACCTGCGCGCCCCATTCCCGCAGCCGGGTAACTACCGCCTGCACCAGCACTTCTGGCGTCGACGCCCCGGCGGTCACACCGATCTTGTTACAACCCTCTATCCACTCTCGCTGTACCTCGGCCGGTCCATCGACTAAATAGCCACGGACCCCGCGGTTTTCTGCGACCTCACGCAAACGGTTCGCATTCGAGCTATTCGATGACCCGACCACTAACACCACTTCGCAGTCACGAACTAAGGTCTTGACTGCATCTTGGCGGTTTTGAGTGGCGTAGCAAATATCGTCCCTCTTAGGCCGACTGATATTGGGAAACCGCTTACGCAACGCGTTGATCACACACGCCGTGTCATCCATCGATAACGTCGTTTGAGTAACAAATGCCAGCTTCTCCGGATCATTGACTTGCAAGCGCTCCACATCCTCTGGCGTTTCGACAAGATAAATCCCATCCTCCGCCTGACCCAAGGTCCCTTCTACCTCGGTATGGCCGGCATGTCCGATGAGGATGCATTCGGTATTGTTCTTTCGGTGCATGGCGACTTCCATGTGCACTTTGGTTACGAGCGGACAGGTGGCATCGAACACGGTTAGTCCGCGATCATTGGCTTCCTGCCGCACGGCCCGCGACACGCCATGGGCGCTGAAGATTACTGTCGCCCCATCGGGCATCTCGCTGATGTCCTCGACGAATATCGCCCCTTTAGACTGGAGCTCCTCAACTACCAAACGATTATGTACGACAGCGTGACGCACATAAATGGGCGCGCCGAACATTTCCAAAGCACGCTCCACGATCTCGATTGCTCGGTCAACACCGGCACAAAAACCGCGGGGACTTGCGAGAATCACTTGCATAATTTAGGGCTACCCAGCTACGTGCATTGCCATTATACCTATTTCTATTCTATAAGTTGGCGATTCTTGCCCGCCCTGATGCCGTCGCTACCAGTTTGCACTCGACAAAGAAGTCGCGGCCATCGATGAGAACCACATTGTCGTCTCGATCGATTTTTACTTTGACGTCAATTGCACCTGCCTCGGTGGCTCGCTCTCTGGCCTGCGCGGAGATGATCTCCTCGGCAAACGCGACTGCCTCATCCAACGACGGAAAATCACTCGGGGTCTCCGCTAGGTGAACACGAAATACGCTTTCTTGGGGCGCAGATATCGTTGCGTCAGCCGTTACGCTGACGCGACCGACCACAGCGCCGATCGCGTTTGCCACATCGTAGTATTTTGGCACAATCGCCTGCGTGCGCAGCAATTCGGCAACCTCCCCGTAGTAAGTATGGGCGGGTGCCCCCAGTCCAATAATCGGTAGCTCTAAATGAAGTGCTGTTTGGACGATGTTGCCCGCGCGCTCAAGCGCGGCTGCAGTCAGAACATGGTTGCTAAGGCCAGGTTCTCGAAATCCATCTTCTTCAAAGGCACTATCCAGAACAGTCTCGGCCGAACGACGCACCAGCGTCTTTATGACCCATTCACAGAGAGATTCGGCCTCGGGGGCGATCTCTATTCCACCTCCATCCCTTTGGCGGGCGAAGAGCTCGGCTGCCTTTCGCGATGCCACGGTGTCCCAATCTTTCTGCTTGCCGAGGACATGCGCCGCATCCGATGGTGTCAGACTAGATGCAAGAACAAGACCTCTCGATATCAATCGCTTCAGCGTGCCGAGTCGGAAATGGCTATGAATCACATGTTCCAACGCCTGCGCGCCTTTCGAGCAACGGTCATAGAGATCCCGTTCATTCTTTGTCAGATCAATGCTCGCTAGGTTTACCCCACCTATGGGCACAACGAATTTTCCATCCTGCTCGCTTGGGAAACGACGACTCAGCTGTCGATCCAATGTGTCATGCACCAGCTCGGGATTGCTAATGGCGAGAAGTGCCACCGGCACAACACGACGCGGCCCGAGAACCAACCTGACGCCAAGCCCTTTGGTGGAAAGGCGAACCTCGCTATCACCGCCCAGACCAACCGTTCGCATCGCCACCGCTTCGACCATGGTTCGCCATCCACCGACGGTTGCCCCATCCAGGTCTAGTCTTGGGCGCCCGTCCTTGAGCACCGCGATATCGGTTGTCGTGCCACCGATGTCCGAGACAATCGCGTCGCCCAACCCAGTGAGATGGGACGCACCGACAAGACTTGCAGCGGGACCCGAGAGTATGGTCTCAATGGGGCGCACCTGGGCCACATCGGCTGAAATAAGCGCGCCGTCCCCTCTTACTACCATCAACGGCGCATCGATACCTTGGCTATGCAGATAGTCTTCGGTCGCGGCAATCAGGTGATGAAGTAAACTGATGATGCGCGCGTTTAGCACACAAGTCAGTGCGCGCCTTGGGCCGTCGAGGTTGGAAGACAACTCATGACTACAAGTGACGGGTAGCTTGGTGTGCTTGCGGATAATGCCACGCACCATGGTTTCATGTTCAGGATTTCGAACCGCGAAGAGGCCGGTAATGGCAAAGCCGGTTACCGACTTCGCCAAACTATCTAACTTGCATGTCAGCGCCTCGACCTTAAGCTTGGTCAGTTGCTCGCCGTACGCACTGTGACCGCCTGGCAGCATTACTACCGGGTCACCACCCAACGCATCTGCCAGATTGGATCTTGTCAAATGGACTTCATCAAAACCGATTAAGACCAGGCAAATGCGCCCGCCCTGCCCCTCCACTAAGGCATTAGTAGCGAGCGTGGTCGAAAGCGACACAAGTCCTACTGCGCCAGGTGGCTTACCGGTTGACACAAGAACGTTGTGGATAGCTTCACCGATACCAACAGACAGGTCGTGACGGGTGGTTAGCGCCTTGGCCCCCGCCAACACGCGTTCATTTTCATCGAGAAGAACGGCATCGGTATAGGTTCCACCGGTATCGACGCCGAGAAGCAACGCCATATTCTTGTACTCGATTATTACGTCACGCGGAGGTCGCCTTGAAGGTTCACGAGTAAGACAGCAGATTGCCGATGCATATCTCGAAACAAGGTCAAAGCGTTGTCTGTGACGAGCGGCGTCTGCGAATGCTTATTCCCAACGCATCTAGCACCAACAGCACAGCGCCGATGCTGATGGCTGAGTCAGCGACATTAAACACCGGCCAGTGACAGTGAAAGGCTTCATTGGCGTACGCATGCCAGTCGCCACGTGAGTTGGCCAAATGACAATACACCAGCTCCAATACCGGTATATCGAACGAGGGTGAGCTCTTGAAATAGACATCGAGAAAATCAACAACACTTTGGAGTCGCAACCGGTCAAAGAAATTGCCCAGCGCACCACCGAGGACGAGCATCAAACCTATTGCCATCTGTGTATCCCGTGTATCTAGCCGCCGCGCCATAACAATAACCACAACGGATACGACGAGCGCGATAATAGCAAACAGAAAGTTTTGCCAACCCCCTGCGTCACTGAATAACCCAAAGGCCGCACCGCTATTGAAGACGAGCTTTAGATTGAAAAATGGCATGACCTCAGTCGTATGCGTAGTGAGATATTTGACGGCGGCCAATTTGCTAATCTGATCAGCTACGACAACCAGAACCGCAATCCAAAGCAGCTTGAGCATCAGGCGTACTTCCTTACCTCACCGTCACCAGCGATATTCTCAACGCAGCGTGCGCAAATTGTGGGGTGTTCTTGGGTCGAACCGACGTCCTCACGATGATGCCAGCAACGCTCGCACTTCTGATGGATTGATGGGGCCACTGTGATTGAAAGACTATCGACCGCACTTCCTAGCTTGTTGTTAGTATGCTGTTCCAGCGGATGCAATCGCGCATAGGAAGTAATCAGCACAAACCGGAGTTCGTCTTCTAGTTTCTCTATTGTTTCGTAGAGGTCGGAGTTAGCATAAAGGTCAACCTCAGCGTCAAGCGAAGACCCGATTTTTCCTGCCACCCGCAGCTTTTCTAGCTCTTTACCTACCGCGTCTCGCGTATTCAGCACCCTCTCCCAGAATTCAAGGTCCAGGTCAGAACCGACCCTGGGCGGCGCGGAAGCCACCTCTGGCAATTGATACCAGGTAGTGAGAAACACCGATTCTTTACGCTCGCCCGGCATGTGTTGCCAAATCTCTTCGGCCGTAAAGCTTAAAAGCGGTGCCAGCCATCGAACCAATGCCTCCAAGATATGAAACATGACGGTCTGCGCAGATCGCCTACCCTGACTCGTGGCCTTCATCGTATACATACGATCTTTCAGGACATCGACGTAGAAATTCCCCATCTCTAGTACACAAAACTGGTGCACTTTCTGGTAGATCTGATGAAAGTTATAGGTAGCATAGGCACTGATGATTTGGTCTTGTAGACGCACTGTCGTCTCTAGCGCCCAGCGATCAATGGCCAAAAGTTCGCTTGACGGCAACAAGTCTTTACCATCGAATCCGTTAAGGCTTCCTAAGAGGTAACGGGCCGTGTTGCGTATGCGCCGGTACGAATCGGCGGTACGCTTTAGGATCTCATCGGAGATATTCATCTCCGCCCGATAGTCGGTGGCGGCGACCCAGGCGCGCAGAATATCGGCGCCCATCACTTTGATGACCTTTTGCGGCGACACCACGTTGCCACGGGACTTCGACATCTTCATGCCGTCGGCATCGACCGTAAACCCATGGGTCAGCACCTCACGATAGGGGGCGCGACCGGAAACCGCCACCGAAACGAGTAGTGACGACTGAAACCAGCCCCGGTGCTGGTCCGATCCTTCTAGATACATGTTGGCTGGGTTGGTGAGCTCGGGCCGATGGTCCAACACACTGGCGTGGGTTGAACCTGAATCGAACCAGACATCGAGGATGTCCGTCACCTTCTCATATTTCTCCACGTCATCGCCCAAAAGCTCGGCACCGTCTAAATCAAACCACGAATCGATTCCATCTCGTTCCATACGAACCGCTACTTCCTCCATCAGTCGTTGGGTGTCGGGATGCGGCTCCCCCGTTTCCTTATCTGCGTAGAGTGCTATGGGTACGCCCCACACCCGTTGACGCGATACACACCAGGCCGGGCGATTCGCGACCATACCCTCGATACGGGCTCGACCCCAATCGGGATGCCACTGCACTTGCTTGATTTGGTCGAGCGCCGTCTGACGCAGGCCGGTGCGATCCAAATTGATGAACCACTGCGAAGTAGCGCGAAACATGATTGGCGTCTTGTGGCGCCAACAGTGCGGATAACTGTGATTCAAGGTGCCATGGTGCACCAAGTTACCGTGCTCACGGACAACATTCGTAACGTGTTCGTTGGCAGCAAACACGTTTTCGCCCGCAAAGAATTCGGTTCGCGGCAAGAACTTCCCGTCCGGACCCACGGGGTTCTCTACTTTCAAGCCATACTGGCGTCCCATGTCGAAGTCTTCCTGGCCATGGCCCGGGGCTGTATGCACGGTGCCGGTGCCGGCTTCGGTGGTGACATGCTCGCCGAGGATAATGGGCACCTCTCGTTGATAGAAAGGATGGGCGAGAATCTGGTGCTCAAGCGCGCTGCCTTTCGCACGGGCCACAATCCGATGCTTCGACACACCGTAACGATTTAGGCAAGGCTCGAGTAATGCTTCCGCGATGACGATTCGCTCGGTTTGACCCTTGCCATCGTCGATGTGCACCACCACATAATCCAGATCGGGGTGCAGCGCGACTGCTTGGTTCGCGGGAAGCGTCCACGGTGTCGTCGTCCAAGTCAAAACGCTCAGTGGTCCTTTACCATCACCACCCGCAAGCACCGAACACTTCGACAAGAATGCTTGATCATCGACGACCCGAAAACGAACATCGACGGTGGGTGACGTCTTATCCATATATTCTACTTCGGCCTCGGCCAACGCCGATCCACAGTCGGCGCACCAATAGACAGGCATCAAACCGTGATGCAAGTGCCCATTGGCAACGATCTTGGCAAGCGTACGAAGGATATTGGCCTCCGTCTTAGGATCCATAGTGAGGTACGGCCTATACCAATCGCCGAGAACGCCAAGGCGCATGAAATCATTGCGCTGGCCATCGATTTGTTTGGTGGCAAATTGCCTGCAAGCGGCTCGAAAGGCTTTGGGATCTTTGCGACAGGCGTCACGACCTAGCTTCTTTTCTACTTCGTGTTCGATAGGTAATCCATGACAATCCCAGCCAGGTACATAGGGTGTATCAAACCCTGCCAGCGCCTTAGATTTGACAATAATATCCTTGAGCACCTTGTTTACGACGTGGCCGATATGGATATCACCGTTGGCGTACGGCGGGCCATCGTGAAGGATATATTTGGGGTGGCCCTTAAAAGCAGCACGCACGCTACTGTATAGATCGATATCCTGCCAATGCTTGAGCATATCCGGTTCCCGGTTGGCCAGGTTGGCCTTCATCGGGAAGTCAGTCCGCGGCAGGTTAAGTGTGTCTTTGTAAGACTTCACAGCCACCTCGACCCAGGGGTTTCCTTATCCCACGACATCATTGCCGCTTTCCAGTTGTGTCTTCTGCGGATGATAATCCTGGAAGAAAGCTCGGGCTCGATCTAGATCACTAGACATATGCATTTTTAGCTCATCGAGAGAATCGTAGCGCTCTTCGTCACGTAGCTTATGCAGAAAATTGACATTGAGATACTTTCCATAGATGTGGCCATCGAAATCCAACAGATGAATCTCTAGCAGGGTACGCGTACCATTGATAGTTGGCCGGGTTCCCACATTGGCAGCCCCTGGCCACGGCTCACGCTCAAGACCAAATACCTCCACTACGTACACACCAGTGATGGCCGTCGCCTTACGGTGGACATAGATATTTGCAGTAGGAATACCAAGGCGACGACCAAGCTTGAGCCCGTGAGCAACGCGACCAGACATCCGATAGGGGCGCCCCAATAACTTCTCAGCGGTGGCGAGATCCCCGATGTTTAGCGCAGCGCGCACGCGTGTGCTGCTTACGCGCCCGCCGTCTATTGTAACTGTGTGCATGTTAACAACTTGAAAGTCGTATCGTTGACCCATTTGCTGAAGCAAAGCAAAGTCGCCGCGACGATTCTTTCCGAAACGGAAATCGTCGCCCACTACCAGATGCTGTACACCGAGACCGTCCACTAGCACACGACTAACAAAACCCTCCGGCTCCATCGCTGCGAATCGGGCATCAAACCGGATGCAAAGCACCCGATCGACCGAGTAACGTCGTAGTGCCAGCCATTTCTCACGGAAGCGCGTAAGCCTGGGGGGTGATTTATCGGGACGAAAGAACTCCTGCGGTTGTGGCTCAAACAGGATAACTAGAGTTGGCAACCCCAAGGCTTGAGCCTTCTCGGCTAACTGTCCCGCCACTGCCTGATGCCCAAGATGGACACCATCGAAATTGCCAATCGTCGCAACGCAACCGTGATGCCTGGGCTTTAGGTTATGCAGCCCGCGTATAAGCTCCATGACAGTGCAATAAAGGATTTCGCAAAGCCGGACAGGTTAACCTCTCGATGTTAGAAGGTCCAGCTGTACACCGCGGGTTAGGGCAAGAGTTCAGGAGTGGGCCCAGTCTGGATCAAGCTCTTCGATGACCTCGCGTAGGACACGGCGACCTGCGAAGCCTTCGTGATAGCCGTGGTAGTGACCCAGCTTAAGCTCTGGAAACTTCCAACATAGATAGCCATCACCGGTATCGAAGTCCACCAGCCACAAACCCTTGACTACAAGCCCAAGCCGTTCCATTTTGCCGACCCAGGCCTTGACGATGACTTCGTACTGCCTTTCAACCTCTTGCATCATCGGGTTAGTGGGGATCATAGCCTCCAACTTGCAACGCACGGGTTCGAGCTCATGATAGGCATCTTCAGTAATCCTACGCACGAGCGGAAACATGGCCAACGCTTCGGCCAGGGTGAATACGCGCGGATCGTCACACGGGACAATTTGCGGTATTGCCGATTGACTAGCCATCGGTCTGCTCGATGCTCCTCAACAAGAAGTCTCTAGGTCGTGCGCCTAGCATCAACATGCTCGCAATATAAACCAGGATGCCCACACTAATCCAGAGCCCTAGCTGCACCACGCGGAGGAACACGCCGGCAGCTATCCAGCCCGGCATATCGCCGGCGCCCCAGCCTAATACTAAGGCCATGAGTGTGCTTGCCACGCCAATTCTTAGGACAAGCCAACTCCATCCCGACAGCGGCGTGTAGATACCGTCCTTTCGCAGAAGACGGAATAGCAGGCCCGCGTTGACAAATGCAGCCAAAGATATCGACAACGCAAGCCCCGTATGGGCCAGTGGCGATATTAGAGCGAGACTCAATATGATATTGGCTGCCACGCTCCACGCCGCGATCTTCGCAGGGCTGCTGGTATTTTGGCGCGCATAAAAACCCGAGGCAAGAATCTTTACTGCGATAAAGGCAACCAAGCCGAACGAAAAAGCCATCAGCGCACGAGATGTCATCTCGACGTCGTAGGGTTTGAATTGGCCATATTGGAACAGCGTAGTCAGGATGGGTTTAGCAAGTACGATTAGTCCAACCGAAGCGGGGACAGCAATCAGAAACACCCACCGCAGCGCCCAATCCAATAGTTGCGAAAACTCTTCAGGCGACGCACTAACATATCTACGCGAAAGAGTAGGAAGGATGACGGTGGCCAACGCTATACCGAAGACACCTAGGGGGAATTCCATAAGACGATCAGAATAATAGAGCCAAGAAACACTGCCGGTAACCAAAAACGAAGCCAGCAATGTATTTACCAGCATATTGATCTGTACGACAGAGCTCCCGAAGATTGCTGGCAACATCAGTTTGAGCACACGCTTTACGCCACTGTTTCTCCAACCCAGTCGCGGGCGTGGCAACGCGCGGATACGGCGCAGAAAAGGCAGCTGGAAGACTAACTGCACTGCACCAGCTGCCAGGACACCCCATGCCAGCGCTAGACCGGGGTTACCAATCTTTGGTGCTAGCCATAGGGCGGCGGCGATCAGTGATAGATTTAGCAATACAGGTGTAAACGCCGGCACGCCAAACTGCCCGTGCGTGTTCAAAATTCCGGCGGCCAGTGCCACGAGCGATATAAACGCCAAGTACGGGAAGGTAATGCGTAGCATCATCACCGTAAGCTCATACTTTTCGGGCACAGCCAAGAAACCCGGCGCAAGAATAGTTACCACAAGGGGTGCGGCGATGACGCCAAGGACTGTAACGAAAAGAAGCGTGCTGCTAAGAATGCCGCTAATATTGCTTAGGAAAGCTTGCCTTTCATCGTCGGTGGCCCCCGCCTGATGCTCCGCGTATACGGGCACAAACGCCTGCGCGAATGCCCCTTCGCCGAAAATACGGCGAAAGAAATTCGGGATGCGAAAGGCAACGTAAAACGCATCCGCGGCGACACCGGCGCTCGCCCCTATTACATGGGCGAACACGATATCTCGGACCAAACCGGTAATGCGTGAAATCAGGGTCATACCGCCAGTAACAGCGGTAGACTTCAGCAGTTTGCGTGACAAGGGCATCTTCCGGCCGACAACCACCGATCATAAGCCAGCCGGAACTTTTCGTCGATGTTTGCAGGCTGGCAGGGGCAGGATTGACAAATCTGTCTAAACTGCGCATAGTGCGCGCCTTCCAAACATCAGCGATTCTTTAACTATTTCTTTAATTATTTACTTTGGCGAATTCTCCACAAGCACGAAAAAGGGCGCGCCAGGCGCAAAACCGCCGCCCTCGTAATTTCAGCTTACGCTCTAAGGCACGCACCTATATAAAGGCTGTGCTGCAGGCGGTAGAGAACAATGACAAACCAGCCGCCGAACAAGCTTATAAAAACGCGGTTAAGGTCATCGACAGAGTGGTGACTAAGGGCGTGCTACACAAGAATACAGCGGCGCGCCACAAGAGTCGGTTGAGTGCTCGCGTACGCATGCTCGGTTAGCCTGCATTTCTCACCAGCTATCTACTGCGGGCGCGGATCTACCTGCGTCTACGGCGTTGCGCTCGAAAAATGTGCTCAACGTAGTGTCAACTACGCCTCCGCGCATTTTCCTTCGCGCGCCTTGTTATCCACGGGCATCTACGCACCCTCGTTACGACACCCAGTGAGAAATACAGACTAGCCGTTTCGTCTCACGGCACGCGAAGTCTCACATCAACACCATGTTGTCCCGGTGGATCAATTCCGGCTCGTCGACATAGCCCAAAATGGATTCGATCTGATCGCTTGGCCGACCAACGATACGGGCTGATTCCTGCGCGCTGTAGTTCACCAAACCCCTCGCCACTTCCCTGCCCTCGTCGTCTAAGCAAGCGACGATCTCACCACGTACAAAATTTCCCTCCACGGCCTTTACGCCCACCGGCAGGAGGCTTTTGCCGGCCCCGCGAATTACCCTCACCGCACCGTCATCCAGGGTCAGCGTACCGCGAATCTGTAGGTGTCCGGCCAGCCACTGTTTGCGGGCGGTGATGCGACCCTGGGCTGGCTTGAGCAATGTGCCAACGTTCTCACCGTCAATGACACGCTGCAGGATATTGTCAGCATGTGCCGGTGCAATCACGGTGGCCGCGCCAGAACCAGCTGCCTTTTCTGCGGCAACGAGCTTAGTGCGCATACCCCCGCGACCAAACCCACCCGAGCCACCGGCAGCGGCACTCAGCCGGGCATCACCCACATCTGCTTCCGGGATCAGTATCGCATCGTCATGTAACCGCGGATCCTTATCGAAGTATCCTGCTTGGTCGCTAAGAATGACTAGAAGGTCGGCCTCAACCAGGTTGACCACTAGGGCGGCCAGGTTGTCATTGTCACCAAAACGAATCTTGTCAGTTGCCGACGCGTCATTCTCATTAACAACCGGGACAACCCCTAGTTGCAATAGAGCACGCAGTGTACTGCGAGCGTTTAGGTAACGTTGACGATCACTAAGATCTTCGTGCGTCAGCAATACTTGTGCCGTGTGCAGGCCATACCCCTGAAATGCCGACTCATACACCTGTATCAACCCCATCTGTCCCACCGCCGCCATCGCCTGCAACTCATGCAGCGCGTGTGGCCGGGTTCGGCGGTTGAGCCGCTGCATACCTTCCGCTATCGCACCCGATGTCACCAAAGCGACCTCGAGGCCACGTTTGCGCAGATTCGCCATCTGTGCCACCCAACCGCCGATTGCAGGCTTATCAAGCCCCTGGCCTTCCTTGGTCAGGACGGCACTACCAATCTTCACGACCACACTGCGGATACGCCGAAGCGATTCACGGGATACCCTACTATTCCCCGTTGACATTGGCTTTCGACTCGCTCAGCAATTTTTCCAGGCGTTGCATCACGGCACCCATAAGTGCGCCACAGCCTTCACCGCTAATGGCTGAAATGGCAAATACGGGGCCTTTCCATGTCAACGATCCCAAAAAAATCTGCCGGCGCTTTTCACGCTCGTTCGAATCAAGAAGATCGATTTTGTTGAATACCAGCCAACGCTCGCGCGCGCTGAGCTCTGGGCTGAATTTATTGAGCTCTTCCACAACGCCTTGCGCCGCCTGTATGGACGTATCGTTGCTATCGGCGGCGATATCTACGATATGGAGCAAGATACGCGTTCGCGTCAAGTGCTTAAGAAAGCGCGTTCCCAGACCCGCGCCGTCGGCCGCGCCCCTGATTAGACCCGGTATATCGGCAACTACAAAGCTACGATCAGCCTCAATTCGCACTACACCAAGTTGTGGGTACAAGGTCGTAAACGGGTAGTCAGCGACTTTCGGACGCGCCGCTGATACGGCGCGCAGTAATGTGGACTTGCCAGCATTGGGTAACCCGAGCAGACCTACGTCCGCCAACATACGAAGCTGAAGCTTTAACTCTCGCTGCTCGCCGCGCGTGCCGCGGGTAGTTCGTCTGGGTGCACGGTTCGTACTCGACTTGAAATGGGCGTTACCGCGCCCACCTTTGCCGCAACGCGCGACTAGAGTTATTTCGCCCTCGCTGGTCACGTCACCGATAACCTCCGATGTATCAGCATCGCTGACCACCGTGCCAACTGGCACCTGAATAAACAGATCCTTACCCGCTCGACCCGTGCGGTCACGCCCACTCCCGTTTTGTCCATGGTCCGCCCGAAACAAACGCGTATAGCGAAAATCAGCGAGCGTGTTGACTGCGCTATGACCGATCACGTTTACGTTACCGCCGTCACCGGCATTACCACCATCTGGCCCGCCGCGCGGCACAGATCGTTCACGTCGAAAACTTAAACAACCATTGCCACCGTTTCCGGCTTCAACACGAATCGTTGCTTCATCGACAAATTTCATAGCTCAAAAGTCAAGTTTCAAGCAGCAAGTTGCAACTAGCAAGTCCTGAAGCCAATTTCTCGCTCTCTTAAATGACTTGCTACTTGCTACTTGCCACTGGGCCATAAACAAAAAAACCCCACTTCACGGACAAAGTGGGGTCGGTTCCGTGGACATGTCCACGTGGACGCTTAGCTCGGTGTAATCCTAACCGTCTTACGCCCTCGCCGGCCCTTGGTCTCGAATACGACATGGCCCTCGATCTTGGCGAATAGCGTGTCGTCCTTACCGATACCTACGTTAAGACCAGGATGAAACTTGGTACCACGTTGGCGCACCAAAATACTGCCCGCCGGTACATGCTGACCGGCATAGCGCTTTACTCCAAGCCGCTTGGATTCAGAGTCCCGTCCGTTCCTCGAACTACCACCTGCTTTCTTATGTGCCATGACTACCCTCTTAGTCAGTCGCTAACTTGGGTTTCGGAGCTGCTTTTTTTGGCCGTCTTTGCTTTCTTGGCCACCGCTTGTTTCACACCACCGATCCCAGTGACTTCAAGCTCTGTATAGTCCTGTCTATGCCCAGCCCGTCGGCGGGAGTTCTTGCGCCGGCGCATCTTGAAGATGTTGACCTTATCGCCGCGGCCGTGGCCTTTGACGGTCGCAGTGACAGTTTCCGACAACATTGGCGTGCCAACCCGAACGTCTTTCTCATCCTTAATTAGGAGAATCTGGTCCAGATTGACGGTTTCACCAGCCGCTACTGGCAGGCGTTCCACGCGGATGACATCACCGAGCGCTACTCGGTACTGTTTACCACCAGTTTTGATTACGGCGTACATAGATTTCCCGATCTGGCCCCGGCGAGTGCGTCTCGGGACGGCCCATGTGCTTCAAAGGGCGGCAATTCTAAAGGCTCGCCCTAACAAGGTCAAACAACTTGACGCCCGCACAAGCCCCCCCTAGCATGGGTTTTACCATGCAGCAGCCCCAAACTAAACCGGTCACTGACGAACTCGCTGACGTTCGGGCGCTTGTGCACGACGACCTACTGGCAGTCAATCGGGAGATTCAACACCGAATGCAGTCCAAGGTGGCCATGATCAATCAGCTAGGCGCTTATATCGTCAACAGTGGGGGCAAACGACTGCGGCCCATAGTCGTCCTACTTGGCAGTAAGGCATCAGGCTATACGGGGCAAAACCATACTAAATTGGCGGCCATTATCGAATTCATTCACACCGCTACTCTTTTGCATGACGACGTCGTTGATGCGTCGGAAATGCGTCGTGGTCACTCCACCGCGAACGCGATTTGGGGTAACGAAGCTAGTGTGCTGGTTGGCGATTTTCTATATTCGCGTGCGTTCGAAATGATGGTTGAAGTCAACAGCATGAGCGTGATGGAAATTCTCGCCAGAACAACCAATATGATCGCCGAAGGCGAAATCATGCAGCTGCTTAACTGTCACAATCCGGATACGACTGAGGCGCACTACGTTCAAGTCATCCGTAGCAAGACCGCCAAGTTGTTTGAGGCCGCGGCCCAGCTCGGGGCGGTAATCGCTGGCCAGGACAGAGAATTCCAAGCCAAGATGGCAGCCTATGGCATGCACCTCGGGACCGCATTCCAACTCATCGACGACATTCTTGACTACAGCAGAGGCAGTAGCACACTGGGCAAGAATATTGGCGATGATCTGGCCGAGGGTAACCCGACGCTGCCGTTGATTCACGCGCTACATAAGAGTGATGAAAGTCAGCGCCGACTGTTACGTACAGTTATCGAATGCGGTGGGCTTGATCGTATCGACGACGTCGTGGCCGCCATTGAATCGACAGGTTCCATTGCGTACACTGCGCGCAAAGCCGAGGACGAGGCGGAACTAGCGAGACAGGCCATAGCAACCATACCGGACTCGCCCTGCAAACAAGCGCTGCTCGACTTGGCACATTTTTCTGTTAATCGCGACTACTGAGACGGCTTGAAGACTCGGGGTGTAGCTCAGCCTGGTAGAGCACTGCCTTCGGGAGGCAGGGGCCGGAGGTTCAAATCCTCTCACCCCGACCAGACCTCGACCCAAACAGCTATGCGGTCGTGCAGCTCATACGTGTTCTGGCCGTTCTGCGGTTAGTATGGTTCGTGGTTCCAGCTATAAAATGCTTAGCGGCAAGGCGTGCGGACATCGATAGCAGAGCAATAACCGAGATGTTAGCGTGTGCGCCGCGGAGTTCACGTTCCAGAACCGCGAGCAATCGAGACTGATGGAACAACGTATTGCTTAAAGGAACATTGGGAGGCTAGCCAGAGGGATAATGCGAATGGACATCAGCCAGGCTAGTGAACATTTGGAAACCATTGCAAGCGCTTTTTGCCATACGCGGGAAGCTGTGCTACTTGAAGGGTAATGGACACCACAGACTCCGCTGGGGCTAGCCAGAGCCAAAGCCAGGCCGCTGTCGCCGAACAAAACTGGAAGCTCCTCAGTCTATATAACTACTATCGGTTCATTATCTCCCTCTCGGCGGCGGTGCTGGCCCTGAGCGGCGCGGCGGTGCCTCCTTTCGGCCTGAGTTCTCCGGACTTATTTCTCATCGCCAGCATCACTTATGCAATGGTTAGCTTGGTCTCGTTAGAGACCATCCGTCGTCAGCGGCCCGATTTCGAGGCCCAGGCCACGTTTCAAATATTTGCCGATATCACGCTGATCACGTTTCTTATGCATGCAAGCGGCGGTCTCTCAAGTGGATTGGGGCTACTGCTGCTAGTGGCAGTCGCGGGTAGCAGCCTCATGCTTGGCAAGAAGATGACCGTCCTCTATGCCGCCTTGGCAACAATCGCTGCCCTGGTAGAGCATTCCTGGGATTGGTGGACCGGCGCGGCGGTAAGCGTGGACCAAGTCGTCCAAGGTTATCCTCAGGTCGGCATGCTCGGGATCGGTCTGTTTACCACGGCAACCCTAGGGTACACACTGGCGACACGCTTACGTGCAACCGAGGCACTAGCCGAACGCCGTGGCGTTGATCTGGCAAATCTGTCACAACTCAATGCGCTCATCATTCAACGCATGCATTCGGGCGTGCTGGTCTGCGACCGTGACGGACGAATTCGCATGATGAACCAGACCGCCATGACCTTCCTCGGGCTGCTGGGGGATTCGATGAAAACAGGATTGGCGAGCGCCTCGGCAGAGCTTGCCAATCAGCTGACGCAATCGCTAGCTAACCCAACGCGGCGCACGCGAAGCCCGGTTAAAACGCAGCGAGGCTATACAGTTATTCCGCGATTCATCGTCCTTGGCGAAGCGCCCAATCACACGGGGACGCTGATCTTCTTGGAAGATGCCGCCGTACTCAGGCAACAGGCACAGCAACTCAAGATGGCAGCACTGGCACGGCTGACCGCGAGTATTGCGCATGAAATACGCAATCCACTTGGTGCCATTGCGAATGCGGCGCAACTACTGGGCGAAAGCGCGCCGAAGGACCGCGAAGACAACCGGCTGGTCAAGATCATCGGCGATCAGACCCGTCGCATGAATGTGATCGTGGAAAACATTACTCAACTCAGTCGTCGCGACCAAGTGAACCCGGTGATGCTGCCGCTACAACCGTGGCTTGAGGAGTTCATGCAGCACTTCGCGGAGACACTCAAAATCCCACGTGAGGCGTTTGCCGTATATGGGGCTGAAGACCTACAGATCTGCATAGACCCCGACCAGTTTTACCAAGTCGTCGGTAATCTGTCGCAGAATGCGCTGCGCCACAGCCCACCCTTTAGTGGAAACCTGCTGGTCAAATTTCAAGGGGGAACGAATTCCGACGGCCGACCTTTCCTCGATGTCATCGATTGGGGCCGCGGGGTGCCGGAGGAGATTCGCGACCAGATATTCGAGCCCTTCTTCACTACCACACCAAAGGGTACGGGCCTTGGCCTGTATATTGCACGCGAGCTCTGCGAGGGGAATGGCGCCGGCTTGGATTACTACCCCGGCGCAGGCGGGGTCGGCAGCCGGTTCCACGTTACGTTCGCGCGGGCCGAAGAATGCGGTGAACTACGGATATCATGAAAAAACAGGTACTTGTCATCGATGATGAGCCCGATATTCGCGAGTTATTGGAGCTTACCCTCGGCCGCATGAACCTCGAGACGCGCGCCGCCGCCAACTTGGATGAGGCGCGTCATCTGTTACAAGACTTCGAATTCCACCTGTGTCTGACCGACATGCGCTTGCCAGACGGCAACGGCATCGATCTGGTGCGTCATATCCAAGAAAACCATCCGCACTTGCCAGTAGCCGTGATCACCGCCCACGGCAATATGGAGACTGCCATCGCCGCCCTTAAGGCCGGGGCCTTCGATTTCGTCTCAAAACCTTTAGATCTCAATGACTTACGAAACATTGTGCGCAGCGCCCTGAAGGTCAACCAGACATCGGCGCCGGTGCCAGCACACGTGGGGACACGCCAGCTGTTGGGTGAGTCGCCGGCGATCCAAAAAGTCCGAAACATGATCGAGAAGCTGTCACGCAGCCAGGCGCCCGTCTATATAAGCGGTGAATCTGGAACTGGTAAGGAATTGGTTGCGAGGCTGGTCCACGAGCTGGGGCCACGCGAGTCAAAGCCATTTGTCCCAGTGAACTGCGGCGCGATTCCTGAACAACTGATGGAAAGCGAGTTCTTTGGCCACAAGAAGGGGAGCTTTACGGGGGCGGTGCAAGACAAGGATGGCTTATTTAAGGCCGCCGACGGGGGTACGCTGTTTCTGGATGAAGTCGGTGATTTGCCTATCCATATGCAAGTCAAGCTTTTGCGGGCCATCCAAGAAAAATCCGTGCGGCCGGTCGGTAGCCAGGCCGAGATTCGGGTAGATGTGCGCATCTTGTGTGCCACCCACAAGAAGCTGCATGAACTGGTCAAAGAAGGAAAATTCCGGCAAGACCTGTACTATCGCCTGAACGTCATTGAGCTTCCTGTCCCGAGTCTGCGGGGTCGGCCCGATGATATCCCGCTCCTGGCCGAGGCATTGTGTGCACGCCTGGCGAAAAGCCAGGCTATTAGTGTGCCAAGACTAACGCCGGAAGCCCTAGATGCCCTCTCGCGCTATCACTTCCCCGGAAATGTACGTGAACTCGAAAATATCCTGGAGCGCGCCCTGACCCTTTGTGATGACGGCGAAGTTACCGCCGGGGATCTACAGCTGCGCGAGGAACCGCTACCGGCCACGGCCCAAGCAACCCACCCTGAATTCTCAGGCGAGGGCTCTCTCGAAGACTATTTGGAGCAGGTGGAACGGGGTGCGATTGAAGAGGCGTTGGCCAAGACCAATCGCAACAAGACGGCAGCGGCTAAATTGCTTGGGATCACATTTCGGGCATTGCGCTACAAGCTCGAAAAACTGGGAATCGAATAGGCAACGGGGCAGCCTAAGCCAAGGTAAGATTCAGCTTTCCGCCGGATAGGCGGTAGATTCGGCAGTACGCAAGGACAATGTGACGTTCAGCGGCAGTTCGGGGGTGCCGTATTGCGTCATTTTCTGCCCAAAATGCGCCGGATCGGATAGCGCCTGTTTCGAAAAGATAGCAGATGTTCTTTTTTCATTCAGTTAGTTGGCGCTATTATTTAGAGTTATACATTCAAAACCTCGACTGGCATGGTTCCTGCAATTCCATTGTCGTATTTGTAACCTTCCGTCACTGTGGATTTGAACCACGGTGAGGTTGTGCTACGAATTTAGGT
This sequence comes from Acidiferrobacterales bacterium, assembly GCA_964194625.1. Taxonomy (GTDB): domain Bacteria; phylum Pseudomonadota; class Gammaproteobacteria; order Acidiferrobacterales; family SPGG2; genus SPGG2. The sequence goes on along the minus strand of CAXMNC010000047.1, from coordinate 2,656 downwards.
AAGCAGGGCATCACGGAAAGCATCGGCCCTAAAGGGATTTGGGGGCCTTAATGCTGATGACGGTCTCAGTACACATCGGGCCGGTTTTTTCCGAGGTGTCCTCGATATAAGTTGTAACGTACGTTTTTGGAGGCTCCAAATGAAACATTTTCAAAAGGGTTTTACCCTCATCGAGTTAATGATCGTGGTCGCGATCATCGGTATTCTGGCTGCGATCGCGGTACCCGCGTATCAAGACTACACGATCCGCTCACGTGTGTCTGAAGGCGCAAGCTTGGCCGGTGCGGCCAAGACCGCGGTCGATGTCTACTTTAGTGAAACAGGAAGCTTGGCCAGCACGCCTGTTACCCCTGCAAGTCTCGGCCTGGCGCAACCGGCTAGCTATAAGGCAAAGTATGTAAGCTCCATTACTGTCGGCGCCGGTGGAGTAATCACCGTTCAGTTGACAGGTATTGCTGAGCTGGGCACGGCCTCTGGCGACAATTTTCTCTATTCGCCTGTCAATATGGGCGCAAACCTACAGTGGACGGTCCTAGACAATAGCAGCCTACCGGCGAAGTATCTGCCGCGGCGATAGGTATCTCGCTATTTTCAAAGTCCAAGGGCGGCTCCGGCCGCCCTTGGTTTTTGAAGCTACCAGACAGGAAGGGCCCGCAGGATGCGTCGACTTTCACTCTCGCTGGTCGCTTTAGTTCTTGTTATCTCTGCAGCGGTCTACTTGCCGGGCATCTCCGGCCCGTACGTCTTTGACGATCGCCTGAGCCTAGTACAGAATTCATTCCTTCGCATCGATTCCCTAGAACCTGCGGCGCTTCGGCGCGCGAGCTTCTCGGTCGCCTCGGGGCCATTGTTGCGCCCGCTCAGCATGTTGAGCTTCGCGCTCAACTATTACTTTGCGGGCAGTTTCGACCAAACTACACCGTTTAAGCTCACCAACCTCGCTATTCATGTCATTAATGGACTGCTGATCTTTTGGCTCATGCGCCTCATCTTTGCTCGCTTGTCTCGCGTGGGGGGGGCGAGCGATCCAGTAGTTTTTGCGGGACTTACTAAGAACGCATTACTCGCGGCGGCAGTGGCCCTGCTTTGGGTGGTACATCCCATCAATCTCACCAGCGTGCTCTACGTCGTCCAACGCATGGCATCGCTCTCAGCGTTGTTCACCCTGCTCGGCCTAATCGTTTACGTGAAGGGACGCAACCTGCTTGTCGCTGGTCGTGCTACCGGTATCGGCCTTATGGCCATTGGCATATTGGGGTTCGGAACGCTGGGCCTGCTGTGTAAGGAAAACGCCGCCCTGCTCCCCCTATTTGTGCTGACACTCGAGCTCACACTGTTCGCCGACGAGACCCCCTGGCGGTACTGGTCGCGATTGTCGGCCCGAACTAGGGGTGCGATTCTTGCTGCCTTGCTTGTGATCGCGATTGGCGTGTTGGTTTGGGCTATCAACCTGTTCATGCCGTCGTACGCAGCCCGCGACTTCAACATGTTAGAACGTCTGCTGACCGAATCGCGCGTGCTGGTTTTTTACCTTTCGCTAATCCTGTTCCCGCGGATTAATGCGTTTGGTCTGCACCATGATGACATTTCGTTGTCTACATCATTGCTTGCCCCCTGGACGACATTGCCGGCCATCCTAGGTCTTATCGGTCTCCTCGTTTGGGCGTACCTTGCGCGCAAGAAGTTGCCGTTACTCACACTGGGTGTATTCTGGTTCTTTGTTGGTCATTTGCTGGAATCCACCATCATATCGTTGGAGATCGCCCACGAGCATCGTAACTATCTCGCGGGCGTCGGTATTCTTTTAGCGGTGATTTGTCTGCTCGATTATGGGCACCGAAAGTTTAATCGCAAAGTATGGATCGTTTATGCTGTATTTGCGGCGATTCTCGTTGGCACTACCGTGCTACGCGCGACGCAGTGGTCAGATTACAATAGTCTTACGCGGTACCAAGTTTTTCATCATCCCAACTCGGCTCGCGCGCAAGGTATGCTGAGCTCGTTGTTATACGCCCAAGGCGATTACGAGCAAGCGATGACAGCGATCCAACGCGCGGTAGCCCTAGACCCAGATGAAGCGGGATATAAAATCAACATGCATGTGCTCGCTCTAAGGTTGGATATCCCATTGAGTCCGAGTGTGCACGAGGGCATCTTGAAACTGCTATCTAATCGTCCACCTTCGGCGTTTACACAGATATCACTCAACTATATTGTTAGTTGTATCGCGACTGATTGCTCCAAACTCCAAAATCAGATGGAGGCGTGGCTTAGGATTTTGATCGAGAACCTTTCACCCAGAATCGATTCATCTTTTTTCGACTACCAGCTCGGCCGCACACTTATCGCGCAAGGCAAAGTTCTCGATGGCCTAAACACGCTAGAGAAGGCTTTTCGGGCTGACCCCAACTATCTGCATCCACTGTTCGAGTTGGCCAACGTGTTTCTTTCGCTTAGACAAATCGAGAATGCAGAGCTGATTCTTGAGCGCCTACGAAAGGCCAACGAGGGTAATTTGCATCCCCGAGAAAAAGAAATCGCAGAACTCGAGACTGCTATAGAGCGATTGAAGAACGAAGCCCGAGAGCGGTCGCAAGACAGATCTTAGGTCGCACAAATTTGCGATTGATCAGAAAGTAGTGAGACCTGCCTATAG
>CAXMNC010000046.1:0-3446 GCA_964194625.1 Acidiferrobacterales bacterium | reverse complement strand
CGGATTAAGCTCGGAGTTCAGCGCATCGGCCAATCACCTAGCGCTAAAGAAACTCGACGCCAAGCTCGATGAAAGTGTGTTGCGAGGCTCGCTCGCAATCCGCAATTTCTCAAAACCGAGCTACACGTTTGATCTTACGATCGATCAAATCGACCTCGACCGCTATCTGGCCCCGGCCGAGGATGCCACTGGCGAACAAGACGCGCTGGCGGCGCTACCGCTGGGTACATTGCGTGGCCTAAATCTCAAGGGACAGTTGCGGGTTGACAAGCTAAAAGCGTTTGGGCTGCGTTCTTCTAACGTTTCTATGAAACTCTCGGCCAACGGCGGTCTTGTCACGGTGGGACCAAGCCAGGCGAAACTTTATGGTGGCAGCTACCGTGGCCGAACCAAGATCGATGCCCGGCAAAAGACGCCGAAGTTCACCATTAACGAAAAACTCACCGGCATCGATCTGGAGCCGTTTCTCAAAGACGCGCAGATTTATGAAAACTTCAGCGGTACCGGTGACCTCAGTATGAATGTGACCGCGCGTGGTGCCAACACCGAGGCGGTAATAAAGACCCTGACCGGACGTGGCGCGGTCTCGGCCCGAAACGGCAAGATCAAAGGCGTCAACCTGCAGCAATCGGTGAACGATGCCAAGGTCAAGTACGACAAGCTCAGGGGCAAGCCGGTAGACATTACGCCGAAGGCCACGGATGAGAGTTTGTTTTCAAGTTTTAATGCGACTTTCAATATCACCAATGGGGTGGCACGCAATGACGATTTGCGCCTACAGGGCGCTAACATTCGCGCCACCGGCAAGGGTACTGCTAATCTCACGAACGAAAAGATCGATTATCGTTTGTATGTCACATTGGCCGAGGATGCGTCGCGAGAAGGTAGCACGGTGCCCATCGACATCGGTGGCACGTTGACCCAGCCGCAGTACAAAGTTGCCTGGAATGAAGTGCTAAAAACACAAGCAAAGAAAAAGCTCGATAAGAAAAAAGCAGAAGCAAAGGAGGAACTAGAGGCAAAGAAGAAAAAGAAGAAGGACGAGCTAAAAGAAAAGCTCAGAAAGAAACTCGGGCTCGAGTAATCATTATCCCATGCGAGCGTTTGCATGGCGGGGAATGTGTATGGCATTGATGGCCAATCTGGTCAGTGTCACCCCAGCGGCTGCCGTTACCATTCACAGTCTCGATGTCACGCACAATCAAGGTCGTTACCATATCGCCTTCGACGTATTGATCGCCGCCGACCCGGCAAAGACCTACGAGATCGTCAGTAGCTACCGCAAGTGGCCACTATTCTTTAGGACCCTCAAAAAAACCCAGCTGGTGACAACCTTCCCAGATGGACGGCAACGTATAAGGCTCACGTATCGCCCTTGTGTATTGTTTATCTGCCGAAAGATCTTGCAAGTTAAAGACGTCACTCGACGACAAGATAGCGATATCTTCACCCGTATCGTCCCGGACGGTAAGTATTTCGAATCCGGCTGGGAACATTGGCATCTGGCCGGTGATGAGCAAGATACCCGCGTGCAGTACCGGGCTGAGTTGGTGCCTGGGTTTAATGTGATCCCGGTGATCGGTCCGTGGCTGCTGAAAAACAAACTGCGCCGGTCACTGTTGTGGGCGGCCGAAAAGGCGGAGGGGCTGGCCGCACCATGAGTCGGGCACGGTTCAGTCGGCGATTACTGCGCTGGTACGATCGGCACGGTCGCCCCGACCTGCCTTGGCACATCGCCGGTGATCCCTATCACACCTGGGTCTCAGAGATCATGCTACAGCAGACCCAGGTCAGTACTGTGGTCCCTTATTTCCACCGTTTCACAAAACGCTTCGCCGATATCATCGCTCTCGCTAGAGCCGACTTGGACACGGTGTTACACCTGTGGACGGGTCTGGGGTATTACGCACGTGCGCGTAATTTGCATCGGGCCGCCAAAATCATGGTCGAAAAACACGATGGTCAGTTGCCACAAGATTTCCAAGCGTTACAAGCACTGCCGGGTGTCGGTAGATCGACGGCTGCGGCCATAGCTGCGCTTGCGTTTGGTCAACGCCAAGTCATCCTGGACGGCAATGTCAAACGCGTACTCACACGCTATCACGCGCTCGAAGGTTGGCCCGGTAAACGTGTCGTCGAAAATCAATTGTGGTCATTGGCTGACGCGCATACACCCAACAAGCGGCTGGCCGATTATACGCAGGCGATCATGGATCTCGGCGCTACCGTGTGCCGGCGCGTGCGACCCTATTGCGAGCGTTGTCCAGTAAGAACATCGTGCAAGGCGTTTGCTCAGGGTAATCCACAGGACTACCCAAGCCCAGGCCCGCGACGATCGTTGCCCGTCAAGGCAGTCACTATGGTGATGATCCGCGACCAACGCGGCCGGGTGTTATTGCAGCAACGCCCACCGACCGGGGTATGGGGCGGTCTTTGGACATTCCCGGAATGTAACGACGATGACGTGCCGGCCTGGTGTCGCGATACCCTGGGTCTGTCGGTAAGGCTCGACGATCGCTGGCAGCCGCTGCGCCATTCCTTCACGCATTTTCATCTGGATATTACGCCCGTCGATGCACATGTTTTGGGCGCAAGTGGTCAGGCCATGGAGAACCCTGATGTGATTTGGTATAACCCAAACAAGCCCGACGAGCGCGGACTACCTGTGCCGGTCAAACACTTGCTAGGGCAGTTGAGAGAAACCTATGAGCCGAACCGTTAAATGCGTCAAGCTGGACAAAGAAGCGGAAGGGCTTGATTATCCGCCGTACCCGGGCGATCTCGGTAAACGCATCTGGGAGAACGTGTCGAAAGAGGCGTGGCGGATGTGGATGGACCATCAGACCATGCTCATCAATGAAAACAGGCTAAATCCACTGGACCCGGAAGCGCGCAAGTTTATCGAAGGCGAGATGGAAAACTATTTCTTCGGCCCGGGCTCGAAACTGCCGGCCGGGTTTGTTCCACCGCCGAGAAAGTCCTGATCCAGGAGATCGCTTTTCAGCGCCGAGCCGGTTACCTATAATGCGCGCTTTCCGGTTACGGCCAGGTAGCTCAGTCGGTAGAGCAGCGGACTGAAAATCCGCGTGTCGGTGGTTCGATTCCGCCCCTGGCCACCATTAAAACAATAACTTATGAGATTTCGACGTAAGCCCTCTTTGTAATGCGTGTAATTTTCGTGTAATCGTGTCACTCAAATCCTTCAGAAAGGGCTGATACGATAATCTCCAGCAAGTGGTGGGAACCCAATTCGTTGGTGAGCACGTGAAGGGACTGATCAAGGGCGTGATCATAGGGATCAAGCGCCACCCCTGGCGTGCGCTTACCTACTTTTTCGCCTCGTTTAGTGTCCTGTGGACACTTGTCGAAGGCTTGACGTACTTCATCCCCTACCTCGATCTCCAGGGTACAGCGTCGCTCATCACTCTGGCCGTTGTTGGCCTTAT
>CAXMNC010000045.1:0-4102 GCA_964194625.1 Acidiferrobacterales bacterium | reverse complement strand
GGCTCCAACTTGCTGATTCTCCTGAATTGGCGTTGTTTTGGTATCGGAGAAATAGTGAGACACATTTTTCGGTGGCGCCGGCAGTGCCAACGCTCGGCTTCGGTGTTCATCGCCTCTTTGGCGTAGACCTCCATGGCGGGGCTTTCTCCTATTCAGAGGGTATCCCAGGTAAGGGTCGAAAGGAGATCGGCGCTCCTGGGCGAACGTGCGGTCTGGCCGATAGCAGCCCCGCCCACCACTGCCGGACTGAAGGGAGGAGGATAAGAATGCAGCGGGGACGGGGTTTGCGAGGCGCGGTTAAGTGTCAGTACCGAAATGTCATCAATGATTTGGAACAGATTTTTATTGTGGTGTTGACAACTCGGCGCGGAGATCTTTTTGTATATTTTTCAACCAACCGAGAGGGACTGCCGGACTAACCGCGCCCGTTGAAATATTCGTCTGCCTCGCATTGCTCATAATGCGAATGACGGAGCCATCAGACAACAAGCTCACCTTGGCATACCAGCTGCGGTGCGCGAGTTCTCCCACCACCTTTTCTTTGGTATGGCTTTGAATAGTCCATTTGCGGCGTTCAAGCGCCCTCACCATCGATTTCTCAACAAACTCTGCAGATGCATCTGATGGAATCGTTACGCTCAACGGGTGGTCGTTATAAGCAGCAACGGCATCTGAACCAACTCTTGAAGCACAACCGCTGATAGACAGCACGAGCAGAAAAATCAATAACGATGGGCCTTTCAGAAAATCTCTTGTCCGCTTCAAGGAAATTGAAAACCACATACTCGCCACCTCGTTTTGGTTGAGGAGGATTATATAGCCATTTGCGCTTGTCCTACACCCAATACGCCCCTGGCCTACAGACGGCGCAGATTATATTTTCAGCGGCAAAGGTTATCGTTCCCCGCATGACCCGCACGGCTCAGTGCGAGTTGCCGATATCCGGGATGAGCGATCTAACTTCTCTGGATCGCCGGGCACTATTCGCCAAAGGAATCGGTCCGTGGTGCCTCTGATTCCGTCATAACCAATCATTTCCATCGCGTACTTGTCGCCTCCCAGGTGATAGACGACAAAGCAGTGTTTTTCGCCCTCGCGCCATTCTTTGAATTTGGTGCAATAGTGGTCGCCGACGACGGTCCACCAGCCCTCGTCATAGTATTGCTTCGGGTTGTGCGGCCGCCCCGCATATCCCCGCAGTTCTCCGTACACGTTTCGATAGACGGTATATAGATAACCGTCGGGTGAGAGACCGATTGACGTGTGGTCGCGGGCCAACGGGCGGAGCTCCCAACCTTTCAATCGCCTTCCGTGTTCGTCAGCGACGGCGCCACTCATAGTCGCAACACACCCGATGACCAAAGCAAAAGTTATTACTCGTTTCAACATGGCTATCGCCCTCGTTGTTTTGGAAACGCGTGCGCGCAGCCGGTGAGCAGGACACTGATTAGAACGGCCCCCACTAACGCGAGTCGTCGAATTACCCGAGGTACGAGAGATTGGCCGACAATGGATTCCACAGAAAACCACCACAATGTAGAATGGCGCGGTTCGTCACTGAGGCGACACCGTTGGAAGGGTACTGCCAGCATTCCTTGAGCTGCAGCCAGTGGAAACAGTATAACTCGGGCAACGGGTATGGGGCTTACAACTGACATACAAGTAGCCCACTTCATAGTTGGTGAGCGTAAATTTCATCCTCAACTGTATTAAGGCGTTAGTCCCACTATCCCAAGATCCTGCTCCTGCACCAATGTCGCCTTTGGGTCGCAAGTCGCCGTTGGGCGACCACGGATGGATTTCATCGCCTGAACGGCGGGAGACGGCCAACTCTGGACATCTGGATGATTTTCAAGGGTCGTACTGAATGACCGCTTTTAGGGCCTGCCATAGCTTGAATTCGCCCTGTCGAGCATAATATTCTGACGATGCCATCAACCTCAGTGGTTGGGGGGTACTACGGTGGAATCAGAAGCACTGCCGCTCAAGCTTGCAGCAATCCTGTATGCGGATGTGGTCGAATACAGTCGCCTAACCGGCGAGGACGAACAGGGCACCCACCACAGGCTCAGCAAATACCTCGACCTTATCAGTACCGATGTCGGTCGGCATAACGGCCGGGTCGTTCATTATGCGGGCGACGCTGTGCTGGCTGACTTCGGCGCCGTAGCAGATGCGCTCATCTGTGCAGCGGCCATCCAGCGCGAACTGTCCCTCCGTAACGAAGATGTCACTGAAGAGCGGAAACTTCGGTTCCGCATCGGCGTGAACCTGGGTGACGTTATCGAGGACCGGGGCGATATCTATGGTGACGGTGTCAACGTGGCCGCGCGCCTGGAGGGCTTGGCGGAACCCGGGGGAATCTGCATATCCGAATCAGTGCACACCGCGGTCGGCCACAAGCTGCCCTTTGACTACGAGTTCATGGGCGAGCAAGAGGTCAAAAACATCGCCAAGCCGGTGCGCGCTTATCATGCGCGATTACAGCCCGACGCAGAACTGCCAGTCATTCAACGAGCGCCTGCACTTCGGCAACAGCCAAGACGCGTATCCAAGCCTGCCGTGTTTGGACTCTCGGTTCTGCTCCTGGCATTTGTAACAGGCTTCGCTTTACTCTACTGGACGCCCAAACAGCCCAGCCAAGAAGCGGATTCTCTGGAAGGCGCGGCTTATCCGCTTCCCGACAGGCCCTCCATTGCAGTGATGCCGTTCGCCAACTTGAGTGGAAACCCGGACCAGGACTACTTCGTAGACGGATTTACCAACGCCATCATTACGAATCTGTCGAAGTTTCGGGATCTATTCGTCATCGCGAGCAACTCGGTCTTCGTCTACAAGGATAAAGCAAAACGGGTTAATGACTTCGCCAGAGAGCTGGGCGTCGAATACGTCCTCGAGGGCAGCATTCAGCGCAGCGGCGACACTCTCAGCGTTCACGCGCAGCTAATTGAGGCAACGACTGAGAGCCATATCTGGGCAGAACAGTACGATGGACCCGCTGATCAGATATTCCAGGTTCAGAGCGATCTGATTCGACGAATTGTGAGTTCTCTGGTTACCAAGGTGCTGTCGGTGGAGGCAGAGGCGACCCTCGAAAAGGACGTGACGACTTTGCCCGTCTACGACCTAATCCTGCGAGCCAGAGCAGTCAGTTCACGAAAAAGAGACTATAAAGAAGCAATTCGGTTGCTCAGTCGCGCAGTTGAGATCGACCCCAATTCCGCAGATGCTCACGCCATGCTCGGCTTCTTCCATGTTAATCAGTGGCGACACCGACGTGCCGACGACCCTGACGAAGCTCTCCGACTCGCAAGACTGCACGTGCACAAGGCACTGGAGCTGGACCAGTCGAGTAGTCGTGCCCACTTCGTGCTGGGTAGTCTCTATTTGTTTGACGCGCGAGACCACGAACTCGCGCTTGCCGAGTTCGAGAGGGCGAATAGTCTTAATCCCAACCATGCAAACAGAATGGCCTGGATGTCGCTGCTCAAGTCCTTCATGGGTCAGTCGGAGGAAGCCGTTGACTGGATCGAAAACGCAAAACGTCTCAATCCGTTTTATCCGGCCTGGTACGACTGGAACAGTTCATTCGCCTACTTCATGGCCCGTGACTATGAAAAAGCCGTGGTCGCGGCGAAGCAGACTCTCGCTGTTTACAAGAATTCAATTTCGGCCCGCCGCATCCTCGCGGCAACGTATGTCGAGATGGGTCGACTGGAAGACGCGAAAAAAGTGGCTGCGCAGATACTCGAAATCAAACCGACCTTCACACTCTCCAAAGTGCGCAATACGCCGTTCCAACACGAAGCAGACCTGGAGCGCTACTATGGAGCTCTGCGCAAATCGGGCTTGCCGGAGTAGCTTCCGGCCAAGTCCAACACTTTGGCATCACCATCCGGTCGTTGGTCCGCTTTGTCCTCCGAAGCAGACATTGACAAATTTTTCTTCGGGAGTCCGGAGTGGGTCGCAAGTCGCCGTTGGGCAGCCACGGATGGATTTCATCACCGGAACGGCGGGAGACGGCCACAATCGGTCGTTCGACGTACGAGGAAACTCGCTTTTGAAGGTCCGATCCTGTACCAGATCCGGCCGTTTGCGTTCG
>CAXMNC010000044.1:0-1681 GCA_964194625.1 Acidiferrobacterales bacterium | reverse complement strand
TTGCGGCAGCCGCAATGGAGCGGGTCGTGGCTCAAATGCTTGTGCTGTGATATTCTTGCCGAGAACGGCTCGGCCTGGGTGGAGTCACGGTGGAGTCTTGGTGGAATCCGGTGCCGAGTGAACTGGCGTCGATGACGATGGTTGAGAAAGCGAAATACAAGCTCGATCTTGGCGACGAACGCCTATGGCGTGACGATCAGCCTATACCACTCGGGAACAAGGCCTTCAAATTGCTCCGACTATTCGTGACCAATCCGAAGCGCCTACTGACGAAGGATGAGATCCTTGACAGCGTTTGGGGAGAGATCAGTGTTTCGGAAGGGCTAGTCAAAGAGTATGTCCACGATCTGCGTTTCGCCCTCGGCGATGATCCGCAGCGTCCCCAATTCATCGAGACCGTGCGTGGTCGCGGCTACCGGTTTCTCGGCGGTGTCGAGGCGATTAGGCGACCGGTGGATGCCGACGGTCGAACACCTCTCGACAGACCATCTATCGCAGTGCTCCCCTTCACCAACATGTCGGGCGATCCCGAGCAGGAATACTTCTCGGACGGCATAACCGAGGACATCATCACCGAATTATCGCGCTTTCGATCGCTCTTCGTAATCGCGCGTAACTCCTCCTTCGCCTATAAGGGCCACGCCGCCAACGTGCAGGACGTCGGCCGGGATTTGGGCGTGCGCTACGTAATGGAAGGCAGCGTCCAGCGCGGCGGTAACCAACTGAGGATCACGGCGCAGCTTCTGGATGCGAACAGCGGTGGCCACGTCTGGGGCGAAAAATACGACCGTCACCTAGAAGATATCTTTGTGCTGCAAGATGAGATCACGAGGCACGTGGTCGGCAGCATCGCGCCTCAAGTCGAACTAGCGGAGTTGGAACGCAGCCGGAAACTGAGCGACACAAACCTATCTGCTTACGAACTTGCCCTGAAAGCTCAGGCGGACACCTATGATGCAGTTCGTTTGGCCGATCCGAACATGCTGATCCGAGCCATGTCGCTTGCCGAAGCCGCGCTAGAGCTGGACAACAGGAGCACACGCGCGCTCTGGACATACGGTATGGGGTGCGTTTTTCAGCACCTATATGGCTGGACCGATGATCCTGCCGTTGCACTGACCTCTGCGATCGAAACGGCGGATCACCTCATTGGTATCGACCCTTCAAACGCCAGGTCCTACATCGTCCGGGCTTGGGCGCATCAGTATCGCAGAGAATATGACCTCGCACTCGCCGATTATCGGCGCGCTCTAAAGTTAAACCCGAATCTGGCCTTGAATCTTTTCACCATGGCTTGGAGTGAAGCCGTAGCTGGCCTAGCGGCAGAGGCCAGAGAACACGCGCAAATGGCACTTAAGCTCAGTCCGCGCGACACCGATATTTGGTTGGGCTGGGCTTACGCAGCCATGGAATTAGCGAGCTTTACCGAAAGTGATTTCGCCGAAGGAGTGAAATGGGGGCGATTAGCCATACAAATGCATGCCAAAATGCCAAACCGGCAGGTAGTGATGGTCGCCGGCTACGGCCATCTGGGCGACATCGAAGCGGCCAAGTCCCACGTGGATGTGCTCAAGGCCTTCGCGCCTGATTTCCTTCCAGCGGTGCTGTCAGGCAATATTGAGGTCTGTAAGTTGCCTGAGCACAACGCACTCTTGGTCGAAGGCCTGCACAAAGCTGGTTT
>CAXMNC010000043.1:0-2441 GCA_964194625.1 Acidiferrobacterales bacterium | reverse complement strand
TGGCCGAACGCGCGCTCCTTGCGGACGATTTCACCGACGATCTCGGCATAGTCCCGGCAGATACAGGCGAACTCTTTGTCGAGCTTCATGAACTCTGAGATTCGTTCTGCCTGGGCCGGGAACTTCAGGATCACCGGGTGTTCGGATTTGGGCATCGTTGCTGCACCGCACAATATTTCGTCGTGGGTTTGATCTCGGCGCCAGTAAAGCAGTGCCGGCGCCGCCACGTAACGTGTCACACGGTATCTGTTACGGTTTCATCGTCCCATGTAACGGTTTCACCGCGGGTGGAGAATTTGGCGGTGATGCGGGGTACGAATAGGTAATTGCCTGGATTCGCAGCACAATTTTGCGCAGAGTGTAGAGTAGCGGCGTTCTTACGTTAAGGTGAGCGGGGCTCCATCGCGATATGTCGAAGACAGGTAATGGGCGATCCAACCTCTCGGCCTCAACAGTTCGCGCGGCTATGGAGCGCGTCCTGTCCAGCGAGGAGTTTCGCGGTTCGGCCCGCTTGCAGGCCATTCTCCGCTATGTCATCGAGGAAAGCCTGGCCGGGCGATCGGAGGGGATTAAGGCGTCGACGATCGCTTTAGAGGTGTTCCAGCGCGATGTCGACGACGACTCCGGATCCGATTCAGTGGTGCGTGTTGCTGCGGCGCGGCTCAGACGGCAGCTAAGCCACTATTACGCCTCGTCCGGTCGACACGACCCTGTCCGAATCGAAATCGCCACCGGCGCCTACGTGCCGACATTTACTCAAAACGAGGATTTGGGGACCGAGAGCCAAGTTCCGGACCAGCCGTTACCGGAGCGTGAGGCGGCACCTACCGATGTTTCCCGCCCACGATGGCCCCGTTGGCTCGCCTTGGCATTCGGTGTTCTGGTTTTGATCGCCGTCGTCTGGACATTTGCCCCACTTCGAACCCCGGACCCCGTTTCCCAGGGCAAGCCATTTGTTGCCGTATTGCCCCTTGTGAGTGTCGGCGGCACTGAGATCAACGCAAGGCTTGCCACCGGGTACATAGAAGCGGTAGTCGCCAATCTTACCAAGTTGTCCGGGCTATCCGTCATGGCGGTGCGCTCCTCAGCTAGTGTCGAGAAAAAAGAGATATCGCTGCAAACTTTAAGGGATATACAGGGGGTGACCCATGTTCTCAAAGGTGTGTTCGCGACCCAGTCGGAGACCGTGCGCGTCAACGTGGAGCTGACCGATACCGGGACAGGAAGGGCCGTGTGGGCCGAAAGCTTCGAGGGGAACTTGAACGATCTATTCAGTCTGGAGGATAGGCTGGCGAACCGTATCGCTACTGTCTTGTCCGTTACCATCGATCCCGACGAGAGCCGCCGGATCTATCTCCACCATACCAGCAACCGTGAGGCCATAGAGCTGCTGCGCCACGCGACCCACGCCATCAATCCGCCGGGCGACCGGGCGCGTATAGAGACCGCACGCGGCCTGCACCAGCGGGTAATCGATCTCGATCCGGGTTTTGCCGGCGGCTATGCCGGCATGGCACAAGTCCATTCATACATGGTTCTGTTTGGACACAGCAATCAGCCCGAAGAGGACTTGAAGAGCGCCATCGAGTTCGCACGGAAAGCGATCAAACTGGACGACAGTTTTGGCATGGGGCATTCGATGCTGGGGTTCGCCTATGCATTGGATGACCAGACCGACCTCGCCTTGGCGCAGCTGCGCCGCTCCGTAGCGCTGCAGCCAGGCGATCCTTTTTCATATCAATGGCTCGCGGGCGTGCTTATCTGGTCCGGCCGGTATAAAGAAGCCGTCGCGGCGTTACAAGAAGCGCTGCGCCTTGATCCCATCGAGCCCAGAACTGCCTATTTGAATATTTCGGGTATGGCATATTTTAACCTGGAGCAATACGACCGTTCAATCGAAGTGTACGAGCGCAGCCTGCAGCGAGGCGGTCCGGATAACTCGAACAAAGAGCTCTTTCGTGCCGCCGCTTATGCGGCACTCGGGCGTGAGACAAAAGCCCGTGAGGTGATCGCCAAAGTGAACATGAATCCAAGCAATGTCTCGCCCGAGGACTGGATTCGCAGGTGGGTCCGCTCGCAGAAGCTTGCTGAGAAGACACTAGCGACGCTCCGTAGGCTGGGCTTGAAAAATCTCGGCGACGTCTCCTCCGGCAAAAGCCCCTAGACCGGTGCTATCGTCACGACCGAATATATTGCGCCAAATTTTCTGCAGAGATCATTGCCTGGGTCAAGCCGGCGCGGCCGGTGGTAACTTCAAACGGTCTAGGTGCACAGATGCATTAGAGAAAGCAAAAGGTCCGGGTTGGGTCAAAAGTCCCCGTACACGGTGGGCGTCAGCTATGTCCGGAGTCGGGGGTGAAGCGGACGTTATCGGGCGAAAAGCGGACATCACGTCTCTCAAGCGTCGTGTTGACACGACGCTTTGAAACCTCGCTGAGCTC
>CAXMNC010000042.1:0-46640 GCA_964194625.1 Acidiferrobacterales bacterium | reverse complement strand
CTTAATCTTGACTAATTTAGTGGGTTATTGTACACTTTTTCCGACCTAATTACTCAGGATTTAGGCCCCAACAGGGGCGAGATTAGCGATGAGACTATCGACCAAAGGCCGCTATGCGGTGACCGCATTGATCGACCTAGCGCTGCATGATAAGGAGGGGCCGGTTGCCCTTACCGACATCGCGGAATCCCAGGGAATTTCGGTATCGTACTTAGAGCAGCTCTTTGCTCGCCTACGAAAAAACGAACTCGTGGAAGGAATGCGCGGACCCGGTGGGGGCTATCGCTTAGCGCATCCTGCCGAGGACATCACCATCGCCCAGATCATTGCCGCCGTCGACGAGCAGATCGACATGACACGTTGTGCTGGTAGGGAAGATTGCCAAGATGGTGAAAAGTGTCTAACGCATGAGCTCTGGGTTGATCTAAGTAAACAGCTTTATGAATTTCTCGAGGGCATCAACCTAGCCCAAATAGTGGAATGGCCAACGGTGCGCAAGGTCGCCGAACGCCAGGAGGCCCGGCGCCCGCGAGGACTTAATAAGACCAAGACCGTCGCCTGAAGGAAGCGCTTCTAAACAGCGGCGAAATAACCGATGACGCGTCCGGCCTCCACTTGGGGTAAACCTCGGACTCGGCCTGGATACTGCATGGAGTGAAATGATTAAGGAGAGTATGAATGTCAACCGCACAACACGACATTGATAGCCTGATTAAACGGGAATACAAAGCCGGGTTCGTCACCGACATCGAGGCCGACGCGATACCGCCCGGACTGAACGAAGACGTCATCAGGACTATCTCCCAGAAAAAAAATGAGCCCGAGTTCATGCTCGAGTGGCGCCTCAAGGCATATCGACACTGGCTCACCATGCAGGAACCGAACTGGGCACATGTGCACCACACACCGATCGACTATCAAGATATTATTTATTACTCGGCGCCGAAATCTGACAAAGACAGGCCTAAAAACCTCGACGAAGTAGACCCAAAGCTACTAGAGACCTATGAGAAGCTAGGTATCCCGCTCGAAGAGCAAAAGATGCTCGCCGGTGTCGCCGTCGACGCTGTCTTCGACAGCGTCTCTGTCGCCACAACTTTTAAGGAAACATTGGCAGAACAGGGGGTCATCTTCTGCTCGTTCTCCGAAGCGGTGCAGGAACACCCCGAGCTGGTGCGCCAGTACTTGGGTTCGGTTGTCCCGCACACTGACAATTTTTTCGCCAGCCTGAACTCCGCCGTGTTTAGCGATGGTTCGTTTGTATATATACCCAAAGGGGTGCGCTGTCCCATGGAGCTTTCAACGTACTTTCGGATTAATGCCGCAAATACTGGACAGTTCGAACGTACGCTGATCATCGCAGACCAAGGTTCATACGTAAGCTACTTGGAAGGCTGTACCGCACCTATGCGAGACGAGAATCAACTGCATGCCGCCGTGGTCGAGCTCATAGCGCTAAAGGACGCGCAGATCAAATACTCGACAGTACAAAATTGGTATCCCGGTGATGCGGAGGGTCGCGGTGGTATCTATAACTTTGTGACTAAACGTGGCGCCTGCCGGGGTGAGAAGGCCAAGATATCGTGGACGCAAGTAGAAACCGGATCGGCCATTACTTGGAAATATCCAAGCGTGCTGCTGGAGGCAGACGATACCATAGGCGAATTCTACTCAGTGGCGCTGACCAATAATCGCCAACAAGCCGACACGGGCACAAAGATGATCCATATTGGCAAGAATACGCGGAGCACGATCCTTTCTAAGGGTATCTCGGCCGGTCGTGGCCAGAATTCGTATCGTGGGCTCGTTAAGGTATTGAAGGGCGCGGAGAATGCCCGAAATTACACGCAGTGTGACTCATTATTGATGGGCGACAAATGCGGTGCCCATACCTTTCCCTATATAGAGGTAAAGAACCCGACTGCGCAGGTCGAGCACGAGGCAACGACATCAAAAATCAGTGAAGATCAATTGTTTTACTGTCTGCAACGAGGCCTCTCCGCTGAGGATGCGATCTCTATGATCGTGAACGGTTTTTGTAAGGAGGTCTTCAAGGAAGTACCGATGGAGTTTGCGGTTGAGGCACAAAAGCTACTAGGGATCAGCCTCGAAGGCGCCGTGGGTTAGAAACGAAAGGAATCACATGCTGTCTATCAATAATCTGAAAGTAGATGTTGCCGGAAAATCGATTCTTCGTGGTATCAATCTCGATGTGAAGGCGGGCGAAGTACACGCCATCATGGGCCCCAATGCGTCAGGCAAGAGCACGCTGGCGCACGTGCTAGCTGGTCGTGATAACTATGAAGTGACCGGCGGCGAAATCACCTACAACGGCAAGAATCTCCTGGATCTACCACCCGAACAGCGCGCTCGCGAGGGCATCTTCCTGGCGTTTCAATATCCCGTAGAAATCCCCGGCGTAAGTGGTATTTACCTGCTCAAGGCCGCCGTTAACGCGGTGCGCAAAGAGCAAGGTTTGGATGAGTTTGATGCTATCGATTTTCTCACTCTCGTAAAGGAAAAGTTGAAGCTGGTCCACATGAACGAAGAGCTTCTGTACCGTCCCGTAAACGCAGGATTTTCAGGTGGCGAAAAGAAACGCAACGAGATTCTACAAATGGCGGTGCTGGAGCCAAAGCTCGCTATTTTGGATGAAACCGATTCTGGCTTAGACATCGATGCCCTCAAGACAGTGGCGGACGGTATCAATGCATTGCGCGATCCGAGTCGTGCCATGATTCTAGTCACCCACTATCAACGCCTCCTCAACTATGTCGTCCCCGATCATATTCACGTGCTAGCTGAGGGTCGCATTGTAAAATCCGGTGACAAGACACTGGCGCACGAACTTGAGCGGCATGGTTACAGCTGGCTCAAGGAGCAACCCAGCGCCCACGCCGTTTAAGTTCCTCAGACGCACCTCCATGAGCGATATTGCCCAAATCAACACCTATGTCGATATGTTTGCGCACGCGAGCAAAGACCTCCCGGGGAACGGCGAGACTTGGATCCAACGGGTGCGGGAGAAAGCGCTAGCGCGTTTCGCG
This sequence comes from Acidiferrobacterales bacterium, assembly GCA_964194625.1. Lineage (GTDB taxonomy): Bacteria > Pseudomonadota > Gammaproteobacteria > Acidiferrobacterales > SPGG2 > SPGG2. The sequence goes on along the minus strand of CAXMNC010000042.1, from coordinate 43,593 downwards.
GAACAGGGTTTCCCCACGCGTCGCGATGAGGATTGGAAATATACGAATGTCGCACCGATCCAAAAGAGTGTATTCAAGTTGCCCGACAAGGGGCTCAACGGCGTCGGACACGAACAGTTGGATGACTTTCTATTCCGCGATTTGCTATGTCATAAACTGGTCTTCGTCAACGGACATTACTCGCAAGCGCTTACATCCCTACGCACATTGCCGGATGGCGTCAGCGTCGACAGCTTAGCGCAGACCTTAACGAATCGCCCGGATGCATTAAGGCCTTATCTCGGACAGTACGCAACCACTGAAAAATATGGATTTGCGGCACTGAATACGGCCTTCCTAAGGGACGGCGCCTATGTGCACGTGCCCGCAGACATCATTGTACCGGCGCCTATTCACGTCTTGTTTGTATCGACGGGAGATGGCGACGAAACATTGGTGCAGCCTCGCAATCTGATCGTAGCGGAAAAGAATAGCCAGGTAACTATCATTGAAAGTTACATCTCGTTGGCAGAGACACGCTATCTCACCAATGCGGTGACTGAGGTAGTCGCAGATGAGAATTGTGCCATCGAGCATTACAAGGTGGGACAAGAGAGCTCGAAGGCCTTTCATATTGGCGGGCTTTATGTCCAGCAACAGGCGAATAGTCGTTTCACCTCCCATAATATTACGCTTGGCGGTGCGCTGGTGCGCAACGACATTCAGCAATGCTTTGCGGCTGAAGGCGGCGAGTGTGTCCTCAACGGCCTTTACTTGGTGACCGGTCGTCAACACGTCGATAATCATACCGACATTGACCATGCGCAGCCGCGTTGCACGAGTCGTGAATTTTATAGGGGAGTGCTGGACGGGCGCGCCCGCGCCGTTTTTAACGGTCGCATCGTCGTTCGCCAAGACGCCCAACAGACCGATGCGCAGCTGGAGAACAAAAATCTACTCCTGTCGCGTGATGCCGAGGTTGATACCAAGCCACAGCTGGAGATCTATGCCGATGATGTGAAGTGTGCCCATGGGGCTACCGTCGGCCAGCTCGACGAAAATGCTATCTATTATCTGCGGTCGCGAGGTATCGCCGAGGAAGATGCGCGCAGTGTCCTCACGTATGCGTTCTTAGGCGACGTGGTGCGCCGAATTGGTATCAAACCAATTAGAACCTACGTGGAAGAAAAGCTGGCTACGTGCTTGTTGCACGGCCGCCAGTTTGAGGGACTCACATGGGTACCGTAAAACAAAGGGTAACCGCCACTCACGGATTTGACGTGGAGAAAGTGCGGCAGGATTTCCCGGCGTTACATCAGGAGGTGCGAGGCAAACCCCTCGTCTACCTCGACAATGGTGCATCGGCGCAGAAGCCAAAGGTAGTCATCGATACGGTAAGCCAACTGTATGCACACGATTACTCAAACGTCCATCGAGGCGTACACGCGTTAGCCGAACGCTCGACCAAAGCATTCGAAGCGACACGCGAAAAGGTGCGGCATTTCATTAATGCTCGAACTACTCGGGAGATCATATTCGTCCGCGGCACCACCGAAGCCATCAACTTGGTCGCGCAAAGCTATGCCAGAAACAATCTCCATAAAGATGACGAGATCATCATTACGCACATGGAGCACCACTCTAATATCGTGCCGTGGCAGCTGGTTTGTGAACAAACCGGCGCGCTCTTACGTGTAGTCCCGATCAACGACAGCGGTGAACTCATCCTCGAGGAATTCGAGAAGCTGCTGGGCCCGCGCACCAAACTGGTAGCACTTGTCCATGTCTCCAACGCGCTTGGCACCATCAACCCGGTGCGGCAAATCATAGAACTCGCACACGCACAAAATGTCCCGGTGCTGTTGGACAGCGCCCAAGCAGTGCCCCACCTAAAGGTCGACGTTCAGCAACTAGATTGCGATTTTTATGCCTTTTCGGGTCATAAGATGTATGGACCCAGTGGTATCGGTGTGCTCTATGGCAAAGAGGCCTTGCTCAATGCGATGTCTCCCTACCACGGTGGTGGCGAGATGATCAAATATGTCACCTTCGAGAAGACTGAGTACAACGAACTACCCCATAAGTTTGAAGCGGGGACGCCCAACATCGCAGGAACCGTAGGCCTAGGTGCCGCGATTGATTACCTCACCGATCTTGATCTCGATGCAATCGCCGCCCATGAGCATGATCTTCTGGACTATGCGACAAAAGCAGCGAGCGAGGTCCCCGGCCTAAAAATCATTGGTACTGCCCCAGAAAAAGCCAGTATTCTGTCGTTTCTCCTTGAAGGTGTGCACGCACACGATATAGGAACAATCCTTGATCACGAAGGTATCGCGGTTCGCGCCGGCCATCATTGTACGATGCCGCTGATGCGCCGCTTCGGGGTAGCTGCCACCACGCGAGCATCATTCGGCTTATACAACACACGGGAAGAGGTAGACGCTCTGATCGCCGGCATTCACAAAGTGAAAGAGGTGATTCGCTGATGTCTGGTCTGCGCGATCTGTACGAGGAAGTAATTCTCGATCATAACCGCAATCCGCGCAATTTCCTCAAGAAGCCCGACGGTACAAACCGAGAAGCCCATGGGTTTAACCCACTATGTGGTGACGAGTTTGCCCTTCACCTCGTCGTCGAAGACGGGATCATTAAAGATGTCGGTTTTGAGGGCGCGGGCTGCGCAATTTCTACTGCCTCGGCATCATTGATGACGGAGGCGATAAAGGGAAAGACCGAAGAAGAAGCATACGCACTTTTTGATAAAGTCCATAAACTACTTCGACAAGAGGACAGTTCGGCTGACGTTGGCAAACTGGCGGTGCTCGCCGGTGTGCACGCCTACCCGGCACGTGTAAAATGTGCCACTCTCGCTTGGCATACCCTGCATGCTGCGCTTAAGAATGACGACGACACCGTTACCACCGAGTGAGCAATGAGCACTGAGCAGAAACTTGACACGGCAGGAGACGACGATAAGAGCCTACCGCAGCGTCTGTTGGAGGAGCAGATTATCGAGGCCTTACGCGCTGTGTACGACCCGGAGATTCCGGTCAATATCTACGATCTCGGATTAATCTACAAGCTTGATGTCGATCAGGCCGGGATGGTCAATGTGGAGATGACACTAACGGCGCCGGGCTGCCCAGTCGCACAAACTTTCCCAGGCACGGTCGAATGTGCCGTAAAGGACGTACCCGGCGTCACCGATGCTCACGTTGAGCTAGTTTGGGATCCGCCGTGGAGCAAGGATCACATGTCAGAAGCGGCAATGTTGCAGCTTGGCCTACTCTGACCTACTTACTCGACCTCACGTCTTACTCATAAGAGCTACTCAGAGCGAAACCCGTGTCAGATTGGGTTGACGTCACCACGGCCGCAGAACTATCCCCTGGCACTTCGTGCGTGGTTGAAGTCGATGGCGTCATGATTGCCGTCTTCAATCTGGACGGCGAATACTACGCCATCGAAGATATTTGCACCCACGATGGCGGCGAATTGGCGAGTGGTGAATTGGCCGGTGAAGAAATCGTTTGTCCACGCCATGGCGCCCGCTTTAACATCAAGACAGGTGAAGTCACCGCCCCACCCGCCTATGAGGACGTCGCTACATTCCCGATACGGGTGCACGAAGGAAAGATCCAGGTCAAAGACGATCGCTGGGACTAACGTGCCGATGGCGCAGGAACCCTAATCCCTTTGATTAAGACTCCACAACGGTGCGACGACAATATTCAGGCAGGCATGTGCCTCACGCAACGCGGCTTCTGCCTGGGCTGGCGTTGGCGCATGGGCGAAGATAAATCCCAGATAGCTGGAGCCTTCTGGCCATGGCACGAGTTCATAGCCCTCGCGTACTTGAATGCTGACCTCATCTACGAACGGAACGCGTTGAGCGGCAGTCAACCCTTCGACCCGTCGCAGGATGCCCGCCTTGAGCGTCGGAATCATCAACACACCTGCTCCACCCCGCCCATCGATAGCAGGCGCCAACGGCCGACCCATGGCATGTGACAACACCAACTCCTCCAAGCTACGACCAATGCCCAGATCAAGCAACCGACCGCAAAGCCCACCGATGGTACGGGCCGCCACTTCCAGGATCCATACCCCATCATCGTTTATGCGACATTCCGCGTGTATCGGGCCATCGCGCAAGCCGTAGGCACGGCAGGCGTCACCGACGACTTCTTGAACTAACGCCTGCGTCGCCGCATCGAGACGCGACGGCGTAACGTAATAGGTCTCCTCGAAGTAAGGACCATCCAAGGGATCAGGCTTATCGAAAATCGACAGTACCGTCAATTCGCTTTCAGTTAGCATCCCCTCCAGCGCAACTTCGGCGCCAGGAATAAAGTCCTCCGCCAGCAACTGATAGGGTTCTGATACGCCCTCAGTTTCCAGCAATCGCTGAATGCGCGCGCACGCCTGCAGGAGTTCTCCAAGATCATTGGCGCGAATCACACCGCGGCTGGCGGACAACGTCAACGGCTTTAGCACACAAGGAAAATGCAGATGCTCTGCCTGCGCCGCCAACGGCTGTCGCAGATCAATACGACAATGTTTCGGTACCGGCACACCCTTGTCGGCAAGAATGCCGCGCGCGAGGTCCTTACGGCTGGCCGTTCGGACTACCTCGGGCGGGTTATGTGGCAATCCTAGCTTTTGTGCGACGCGTGCCGCGAGCTCGATGGTCAGGTCGTCAGTGCCGACTACACCCTCGAACGGGTGCTCGCGGGCATCGTTAAGAATTACCTGCAGCGCACCTTCGACATCATTGAGGTCAATGTGCACACCGGCTGCATAGGCAGCAACCACCGAGTGCTTACCCTCAGACGCTATCACAATCTCGATATCGAGCCTTTCGCCGGCATCGAGAAACGCCCGAGTACGGTAACTACTGTGTGGGGCAATGACCAACACCCGCTTGCGATCCGAGCGCGGTAGCGGGTTCACAGATAGCTTAGATTGATGCGCCGCCGAGGGACGCAAGGGGAACTGATCTCTCTATAAAAAGATTCGGCCGGTGCGAGACTCTAGAAGCCTGCGCCACCACCGCAGCCACCGCACGCACCACTACCGCCAACGGCTTGAAAGACATTGTTAAACACGAAGCTATCCTGGGCAAAATCGATCTCGCAGCCGCTCAAGAAATTCAACGCAACCGCATCAACAATAATCTTGTAGCCGTCCCCTTCGAGGGCACTATCGTACTCGGTGGCTTCCTCGGCATAGGTCATGCCATACGTCATGCCACCGCAACCTCCGCCAGAAACAAACACCCGAATCCCGATGCCGGATTCAGCATTCGCTATCAGCTCGGCCATTTTGACTTCGGCGGCTGGGCTCAGTCTTAGCTCGCCATCGGCAACCGGTGTCATATTGGAACTGTGTGCTTCCCCAGACATGTTTTCACTCCTCTGCTAGTCCAGCTATGATACGCCTGTCCGGCCATCTAAAGAAAGGCCAATCCCATATAGAGGGTAAGTCAATGGCACATACCGTATTTTGTCAGGTGTTGAAACAGGAGGCTGAGGGCCTAGAAAAACCCCCGCACCCTGGCTCTTTGGGCCAACGGGTTTACGAGAATGTCTCCCAGCAAGGCTGGCGGCAATGGCTAGAGCGACTGACAACAATTATCAACGAAAACCATCTGAGCACGGCAGACCCTAAGAGCATTGAACTGATCGAGCAGCACATGGTTGGCTTTCTCTTCGGTGAGGGGGATTTAGGCAAGCTTCCCCCTGGGTTTTCGCCGGCCGGACAAAAGAAATAATCATCTAAACACAATCTATCGCCTGCTAGGTGTTCGGCCCCCGCGAACCACGCTAGCCCTATATCTCAACATCACCACCCCGGCGCTGGACCCTGGACGAGCGCCGACGAGGAAGGCAACAGATGAAGTTCGTTATTGCAATCATTAAGCCTTTTAAGCTCGACGACGTTCGCACCGCGCTGTCTGAGATCGGCGTACAGGGTATGACTGTGGTTGAAGTTAAGGGTTTCGGCCGACAAAAAGGCCATACCGAGCTCTACCGTGGGGCCGAGTACGTGGTCGACTTTTTGCCGAAAGTTAAGATAGAGGTGGCAATTGATGACAACATACTCGATCAAGTAATCGAGGCAATCGTGGATGCGGCGAAGACCGGAAAAATAGGAGATGGCAAAATCTTCGTTTACGATCTCAGCCTCGTGACCCGAATTCGCACCGGCGAAACTGGCCCGCAAGCACTGTAGTCCCTCACCGGTCGACTGCGTGGCCACCAAAATGACATCGCTGACACCCCCTTCCGCACCCAAAAGAAACAAAACGCTTACCGAACACGGTCGATCTCGCGAAGATCCATGGTTCTGGCTGCGCAACAAAGATGATCCGGCCGTGATGGAGTACCTAACGGCAGAAAACACCTACACCGACGCAGTCATGAAACCCACCGAGGAACTTCAAGCCGCGCTGTACCAGGAAATGCGTGCACGGATCAAGGAAGATGATGCCAGTGTGCCACAAAAAGAAGGTGCTTACTTCTATTACTACCGATATGAAAAGGGGGGCCAATATCCGATAGAGTGTCGCAAGCACGATTCACTAGATAATCCTGAAGAGATCTTGCTCGACGTAAATGAGCTTGCCAAGGAGCGGTCTTTCTTAGAAATCGGTGTTTGTGAAAACAGTCCAGACCATCGATACCTAGCCTACTCAGTGGACCCGGATGGATCTGAGGAATACACGATCCACATTAAAGATCTAGCCACCGGTGATTTGCTTCAAGACCGTATTGCCCGCACATACGATTCGCTCGAATGGGTCAATGATAGCCAAACTTTTTTCTATACATTGTTAGACGAACATCAACGACCTCGACAGGTCTACAAACACCGCGTCGATAGCGACTCACAACAGGATGAGCTGGTGTATGAGGAAAAAGACCCACGTTTTTTCGTGTCGCTTTCTAAATCGGAAAGTGGGCGATTTATATACGTTGCGTGCGAAGGCAACAACATGTCGGAGTGGCATTACCTTGATGCAAACAACCACGACGAAGCTCTGAGGCTGATCGAACCACGTCGAAAGGATCACGAGTATGATGTATCTGACCACGATGAGCGGTTTTTTATTCGTACCAATATTAATGATGCTAAAGATTTCAAGATCGTGGAAACTGCCATTAGTACACCGACCTCAGACATGTGGAGGGACTTTATCGAGCACGAGCCAGGCCGCCTGATAACGGATTTTCTCGTTTTCAAAGACTATTTGGCGGTCGAGGAAACACATGCTGGCCTACCGCAGATACGTGTGCTTGCTCTAGAAACTAGCGAGAGCCGCTATATCAAGTTCGATGATGAGGTCTATGATACGGCGCTGGTACCAGGCCGCGAGTTCGATACGAGTACGCTTCGCTTTATGTACACATCGTTGGCAATACCGGCTCAGGTCTATGATTACGAAATGCCGAGTGGACAACGTACGTTGCGCAAGGAGCAAGAAGTTCTGGGGGACTTCCATCGCGGGGGCTATGTATCGCAGCGGCTGTTTGCCAAGAGCAGCGATGGTGTCAATATTCCTATATCGATTCTCCATCGAAAAGAAACGCCCCTCGATGGCACTGCCCCACTGCTGCTCTATGGTTATGGTTCTTATGGCAGCAGTATACCGGCCAGCTTCAGTTCTACCCGCTTTAGCTATGTTAACCGTGGCTTTGTGTATGCGATAGCCCACATTCGTGGTGGTATGGAGCTAGGCTACGATTGGTACGAGAGCGGCAAGTTGATACAGAAGAAGAACACCTTCAACGACTATATCGCCTGCGCGGAAACCCTCATCCAGGAGAATTTCACAGCAAAGAATAATATTCTGGCCGTTGGGGGTAGTGCGGGAGGAATGTTGATGGGGGCGGTAGCCAATATGCGTCCCGACTTATTCAAGGCCATCATAACCCATGTACCGTTTGTGGACGTTGTAAATACCATGCTCGACGACACGTTGCCGTTAACTACCATGGAATACAACGAGTGGGGTAATCCCAACGATAAGGAATATTTTGACTACATGCTGTCGTACTCGCCTTACGACAACGTGACAAAGCAGGATTATCCACACATGTTGATAGTGTGTGGCCTCAACGACCCTCGAGTCACCTACTGGGAACCTGCCAAATGGACCGCTAAACTTCGTGCGATGAAAACCGATCATAATCTGTCACTGCTGAAGGTGCACATGGACTCTGGCCATGCCGGCGCCTCTGGCCGCTTCGACTTCCTCAAGGAAGTGGCACTTGACGTAGCGTTCGCTCTAATGGTTTTCAAGAAGTAATTGATGTTAGCTGCCACGCTCTGCTAGGCGTAGCTGATTCAGTAAGAAACCATTATCCATCTCGATCAGCGGACGTGGTTTGGCAATGGCATATCCCTGTGCGTAATCGACGCCGATTTCTCTGAGTTTCCAGAGAATCGCCTCCTTCTCCACAAATTCCGCGACGGTCTCTTTGCCCATGACATGGCCCATCTCGTTGATCGCTTTCACCATCGCGTAGTCAATTGGGTCATCGGCAATATCTTTCACGAATATTCCATCAATCTTTAGGTAATCCACGGGAAGCTCCTTCAAATATGCGAAAGAGGACATGCCTGAGCCAAAATCATCGAGCGAGAACCGACAGCCTAAGTTTCTGAGAATGGACATAAACCGGGTTGCCTTCATTAGATTGCCGATGGCGGCCGTCTCAGTAACTTCAAAACAGATCTTTTCCGGCGGGATGGTGGATTCATTGAGTTCCTTGATGATGAATTGCATAAAATCTGCGTCCCCCAAGGAATGGCCAGAAAGATTAATCGTGCACAGCTTCAAGTGATCAAGTTGTTCCGGGTGCGACTGTAGCCACTGAAAGGCGGTTTGCGTTACCCAACGATCTAAACTCAACATCAGGTTGTAGCGCTCGGCTGCATGCAGGAATGCTCGTGGCGGAATGATACTACCGTCCTCGTCTTCCATGCGAAGTAGGAACTCAAAATGTACCCCCTCTTCCTCCCCGCTAACCGGGACGATGAGTTGATAGTAAAGATGGAAGTGACCCCCCTGGATAGCTTCCGTGATACGAGGCACCCACTGCATTTCGCCGTGTCGCCTAACGAGTATGCTGTCATCGTCACGATAGACATGAATGCGATTTCGCCCCGCATCCTTAGCAGCATAACAAGCTGCATCGGCAGTACTCAGAACCTTCGACAAGCTCCCACTACACTCGCCGATGGGCACTAGGCCGATGCTGACCCCTAGCGTGAAACTCTTCCCTTCCCAGACAAATCGAAAGTCCCGTATGGTTTCCAGCAATTCGTTAGCGATTCGCGACGCCTGTTCGGCTGGACAGTGTTCAAGCAATACGCCAAATTCATCCCCCCCTAGGCGAGCCAATGTATCATGCTTGCGTACTTTTCTGTGCAGCTCGGCGCCCAGTTGTCGAAGAAATTCATCACCCGCCGTATGACCGCATGTATCATTCACAACCTTAAACTGATCTAAATCCATGTAAAGCAACGCGTGTTCGGAAAGCTCACTTCGAGTCACGTTAAGCGCAACCTCAAGCCGTCGTTCGAATTCACGTCGGTTGACAAGCCCCGTTAGCGGATCGTGGCTAGACTGAAAGGACAGATCAGACTGATAACGCTGAATGGCATCCCGCATTAACGTAAACGTGCTCACCAACGTGCCCATTTCGTCGGCGCCAGGCTCTGGTAATGGTGTTTCGAAGTCGCCCTTTGCAAGTCGTGCCGATGCCGTAGAAAGCGCTTTAATTGGCCGCCTAATGACCAACTCGAAAATAATCGCAATAGTCACCGTTAGTATCAATAAGATCACTAGAAACACCCAGATGGAATATCGCTGCAATTCGTGAACAGCACGAAGTCGCTCGGTCGTGTCCACGGTAACAAGCAGTGCGCCCAGTGGCTTGCCGGCATGGCTCACCGGTTGTCGCAACGTATATACTGCATCGCTCTGCGGCAGTTTTTTTGTTTTCGTTTCCTTTCGATACAACTGCTTACCGTTTGTATCGAGTAATCGAACTCCGCGCCACTCGGAATTGTTGAGCAACAACTTACCCAAGCTATCATACACACTTCGCCGTTGACCTTTGGCAAGCAATAGCGCCATGTTCTGTCCGATAGCATCTATGCGTTCTATCAGCTGCTGTTTGTGTCTCGCTTCAGCAAAGTCGGTGAATTGCGGCAGCCAACCTATGTTGACATAAGCAATCACCAGCATACTGATCACGATTAGCGGTAGAAACAGTTTGGCTCGCAAGCTCATATCAATTGCTCAACCTCTTTTTGGGAACCGCCTCGATGTACTCATTTAGTGGGGTCGGCTCTGTGATTTCAAACCCTTGCGCATAATCCACGCCAAGTTCCTTCAGCTTCACGAGAACACTCCTCTGCTCCACTGATTCGGCAATCGTTAGAATGTTCATGACATGACCGATCTGATTGATTATCTTGACCATCGCGTAATCAATAGGCTCGTTGGCGGTGTCTTTAATGAAGCTACCGTCAATTTTTAGGAAATCGACCTGCAAGTTCTTGAGGTAAGCGAATGAGCTAAGTCCACTACCAAAATCATCAAGCGCAAAAAGGCAACCCATGTCCTTTAGTACAGAAATAAACCGCATGGCACGGGTTAGATTCGCGATCGCCGCTGTCTCGGAAATCTCAAAGCAGATATTCTCCGGCGCGATCGAATTTTGGCAAAGCTGGTCGACCACGAAATCTAGAAAGCGTTCGTCCGAAAGCGACTGACCAGAGAGATTGATGGCATAGAGACTGATGTCGGTCTGTGAGCTCCCCTGCGTGTCACGCATGAATGCGCAGAAAGCTCGAAGCACCCAGCGATCGATCGTAGGCATTAGGTTGTAACGGTGCGCCGCTGGCAGAAACGCCGCCGTTGGTATGGGTTCTGAATTCTTGTCCAGCATGCGAATGAGGATCTCGGAATACGCCCGTCCCTCAGCCTTGCCAGAAAGCGGCATGGCCTTCTGTTGATAAAGCACAAATCGGTTTTCGTCCAAAGCCTCGCCGATACGCGATACCCACTGTCTTTCTCCATGTCGGCCGGCTAGCATCTTGTCATCTGGTTGGTAAACATGAATGCGGTCGCGCCCATGATCCTTGGCCACGTAACACGCGGAATCCGCTGCACTTAGTACTTCGGTTAAACTTCCACTTTCAGATGTAATAGGAACAAGACCGATACTAACCCCCACCTCAAATACTCTCTCTTGCCAAGCGAATCGAAAGTCCCGAACAATCTGGCGAAGCCCTTCGGCAATCGTCTTTGCCTTATCCATCGGACAACCTTGCAACAACACTCCAAATTCATCGCCACCCAAGCGTCCAAGGCTGTCGGTTTCGCGCACTCCAGTCTGTAGTTGTGCCGCAAATTGTCGCAGTAGTTCGTCACCGGCGACATGTCCGCACATATCATTGACAATCTTGAACTGATCTAAATCTAGGTAACACATGGCATGTTGACGGTCGTCGTTACGTGCACTTTCCAGTACATCCGTCAAGCGCAACTCGAACTCGTGTCGATTAATTAGGCCGGTCAATGCGTCGTGGCTCGCTTGGTAGGACATCCTCCTAGCCATGCCGCGCGTTTCCGTGACATCATGAAACACTAGAACTGTACCTACGCCTTGAAGGTCGCGGTCGCGAATTGGTCCCACCGTTACTTCAATGGAAAACTCTCGGTCCTCGTTACGATGTATTAGCAATGTATGGCCGGGTAGCCGGACACTAGCGCCCTCGTTCAGGCAGAAGCTAACGGGATCAGGTAGAGCTTGGCGCGTAGTCTCATCAATGAGCTTGAGCACCCTACTCAATGGTTGTCCGCGTGCGTCGGCGTCGAGCCAACCAGTGAGCTGTTCGGCCATCAGATTAAGATACTCAACGGTACCGTCTAGGCGCGTAGTGATAACGCCATCACCGATGGACTCCAATGTTACTTGTGCAAGTTCCTTTTCTCGGTGCAGCGCGATTTGAGCTTGTTTGTGTTCCTCTATTTCTGCTTGAAGTTCTGCATTAGCCCGCTCAACATCAGTTTTCGCATTAAAAGTCTGATCAATCAACTCCAGATTTTCGAACCTTAGTTGCAATGAGCGAGTAATCATTGCATGCATTGCCTTAGCGCTGGCCACCATGGCTGATGCAAATACAAGCACCATGATGCCTATAAAAGGATACACGTTACCCCCTTTGGCAATGAGCAGCACTGCAAACGGCAGTAATGTCGGAAACAAAAAGGCGATGTAGGCGCTGATCACCGACGCCAAGTACGGAGCTGCTCCCGCTACAATCCCCCCTAACAGGAATGCCAAAAAGACCTGATGAAATACCGAGTCTTCTGAGAAGAAGACTGTTCCCGCTAATCCCCAAGCGACGCCCGTCGCAGCCGCACCAAGGACGAACAGTGCGCGCCATCGGTTTATATCTTCCACCACACGCGTAGCGCGCCGGTACTTTCGAACTAGCAGGTAACAACCTAGGGTGACAAAAGCGATAAACGAAAACCAGCCAAGTAATAACTCGCGTGTGACCACGTCCCACAACACAGCCACCGCCATGATGGAGCACAAAAGTGTCACAATGAGGCCGCTGGTCGCCTGCGAATACAGCAAGCCCACCTGCTCCACAATAACATTTCGCGCCCCGTCGGCTATGCGATCTGGATCACGAGTTTTCGTTGTCGTCGTCGCTGACAATTCAGTTGCTCTCGTCATTCAACTTATTGCTTGTGGGGCCTATCTCAGACAATAGCCGCCGATGGCTCGACGACGGCGTGCGCCAACGACTTATGCGGCACGCAATGGTGCCCTGAGCGTCCTGGCTGGGGATCTGGTCCAACCCGAGAGGTCGCTGGCGTAGCGACGACCTGTGACTGGGCGGATTAGTCAATGAATATCAGGTACTTGCACTAGCACCTGTAACGCCAACACTGCGCTCGCCATCCTGGCAGACCCGTATTTCCCATCGTCCAACCCTAGTATAGTACGCCCCGGCGTCGGTGGGGCTGGCGCCTCGGCGAGGCCCACGTATCTTTTGGTTCTCGGGTGAGCGCAGCACCAAGCGACCGTTTAGGCCGACCCACCCGTACAAAGCGCCTGTGTTATTATGTTAATTAAATAAGCTCGGCGAGACGTTTATGGCGAAAAAGCGCATTTACAAAGTCATCTTCTTTAACCAAGGAACGATCTATGAGATCTATGCGCGAGACGTGCATCAAGAGGGATTGTACGGATTCGTCGAGGTGGAAGGGCTGATCTTCGGAGAAAAGTCGTCGGTGGTGATCGACCCGTCCGAGGCACGACTAAAGACCGAGTTCACCGGTGTTCAAAGAACGTTCATTCCCATGCATTCAATAATTCGAATCGATGAAGTGGAAAAGAAAGATGTGGCAAAAATCACGCCTGTATCGGGGAAAGGTGGCAACGTTGCTACATTTCCGATGCCGATCTACACACCAACTGATGGGTCCAGTAAGTCTTGAGGTATCAGCTGACTAGGCATTAGACGCTGAACACAGCTGTTCGTAATCGACGTAGCCCGGAAAGGTAACGCCCTCACCACAATAAGGACACTCAGCGTTCGCGTCGAATTTAAATTCGGTGAACTGTGCGCGTAGTGCATCATAGTACAACATCCTACCGACCAACGGATCGCCGACAGCAAGCACGATTTTGATAGTCTCCACCGCCTGCAGCAGTCCAATCACACCCGGCAATATCCCAAGCACACCCGCCTCGGCACAAGAAGGTGCCATATCTGCCGGCGGCGGTTCAGGGTACAGGCAGCGGTAACAAGGTCCACGTCGTTCCTTCCAGGCTGGCCAGAACACAGACACCTGTCCTTCGAATCGGTATACAGCGCCGTGCACATTAGGGATGTTGAGCTTCACACAGGCATCATTGACGAGATAGCGCGTCGGAAAATTGTCTGAACCATCTACAACCACGTCGTAGCCGGTAAAAATCTCATCCACGTTACTGCTGTCCAAGCGTGTCTTATACCCGACAACGTTGATCGTCGGATTGAGTGCTTCCAGCGTTTCGCGGGCAGATGCTACCTTGGACGTCCCTACCCGTGCCTCGGTATGCAGAATTTGACGTTGCAGATTGCTACGATCAACAACGTCATCATCCACTACACCCAAGGTACCGATCCCAGCTGCCGCGAGATAGAACGCGGCAGGTGATCCCAGACCACCGGCACCGACCAGAAGTACCTTGCTATCTATCAGTTGCAGCTGCCCGCGTTCGCCTACCTCCGGCATCAGTAGGTGGCGCGAGTATCGTTCGCGTGCACTGGCATCAAGGACACGCGGAATCTCGAAAGGCTGGCCATCATTCTTCCATCGTGTGAAACCGCCAACCACCGATCGGACATCCTGATAACCGAGTCGTACTAACGCCTCGGCTGCAAACAAGGAACGTGTACCGCCACTACACATAACAAGAACCGTGCGATTCGTATCTGGAATTACATCCTCAACGCGCAATTCCAAGTATCCGCGACCCAAGTGGTACGCACCGACCGGACTGCCTGGCAAAATCTCGTCAGGCTCGCGCACATCCAGCACGGCAGCACCCTGCTTCTGCAACTGCACCGCATCCGTGGGCGTCACTTCGGGGATGGTGGCTCTGAGCTCGGATAGACGACGATCTCTCGCTGCCCCGCCGGCGACGGCTGGCACAATCGACACGACATCATCGTCAGACACAGAAGTCGCTAGACCATCGAGCGCATGCACATTGTCGCTACCAAGATAGATGTTGACGAAGCTACGAAGCTCGCCCTGCGGGCTGATTATGCGCTCGAGCAGCCCGGCATGTGTAGTGCCCAGTGTCTTTAGGACCTCATCAATCGTTTCCCCTTCGACACGGACTGCATCGGCACCTGCCGTAAGGGGACGCAGGGGGGTTGGAATTCGCACCGTTACTGTGGACATGGTTCTATAGATTCCTCAACGAACTGCTCACTGGCAAGGCGCCAACAGCGGAGATCATGCACGCCATCGTGTTTCACCGCCAGTATCAAATATGACCATCCCTCCCAGGCAGACTCACGATCGGTTTCCGACGGCCGGGCCGGATAATCCGGATGTGAATGCCACACACCGACAATTTCCAAGCCGGCCTTCTGCGCTTCGGTGTCGGCCGCAATGAAATCCTGTGGCGCCAACTCATAGCGATCGTGGGCCCGCTCTTTATTTAGATTCTGCGCCTGCACAACGCGACTCACCTGGACATGATCGTTCCATTGCCGTCCCACAAGCAATCCGCAAGTCTCTAACGGGTAACCCGCATGGACCATGTCCTCCAGCTCTCTACGAGCAGATTGTGGCAGATGCAGAGTCGTCATACCGTAAAAACTATACTGAAAGGGAGGAGATTATTCCAGAGTAAAAAAGTAGGGTATTAGGCTTTTGAAGCGTATTACCCCACCAAGGCCTCGAGGGCAGCTGCGTCCAGTGGCTTGGTTGCTTCAGGCAGCGCAAGCGGCTAGCTTTCGTAAAACCTGCGCAAAAACGATGCTAACCTTCATCACAACCTGAATGAACGCAACCTCTGGATAAACAATTATTATGACCGTAACCGTCCTAGTCACCGGCGGAGCTGGCTACATTGGTTCGCACACATGCCGCCAACTCATCGATGCTGGCTACAGCGTTGTCGTTCTCGATAACTTCTATTCTGGGCATCGCTGGGCAGTTCCGAAAAAAACCACTTTGGTTGAAGGCGACGTCGGTGATGCGGCGCTGGCACGCGAGACCTTGACACAATATGGGATAGATGCAGTGATACATTTCGCCGGCCACATCGTGGTACCTGAGTCCGTAGAAAACCCAATCAAATACTACCGCAACAACACGATTGCCTCTTGCAATCTTATCCAGGCATGTGTCGACGTCGGCGTCGACAAGTTCATATTTTCCTCGACCGCCGCCGTATATGGCATCCCGACCGTGTTGCCTGTTAGCGAAGATGCCCAAACCGCCCCAATTAACCCATATGGCATGTCCAAACTAGCCACCGAGTGGATCCTGCATGACGTGGCCGCAAGCCTAGACGGGCGACAGAACAGAGGCGGCTTTCGTTATATGGCTTTGCGTTATTTCAATGTCGCAGGTGCACGACTAGATGGAACCCTAGGACAAGCCACCCCAGAAGCCACTCACCTGATTAAGGTGGCGGCCGAAGCCGCTTGTGGCTTGCGGGACCGTATCACGATATTTGGGACTGACTACCCGACGGAAGACGGCACGTGTATTCGTGATTATATCCATGTCGATGACCTGGCGATGGCGCACCTCGCTGCCCTCACCTATTTGATAGATGGAGGCAAATCACAAACATTAAACTGCGGCTATGGCATAGGTTTTAGCGTACGCCAAGTGTTAGACACAATGCGGAACGTGAGTAATGTTGAGCTTAATATCAGAGAAGGCCTACGGCGTTCTGGCGATCCACCGAGTTTGATTGCCAATGCACAACGTATTCAAGACATCTTGGGTTGGAGACCCCAACATCAAGACATCGATGTAATCTGCCGCTCTGCCTACAATTGGGAGAAAAGCTATAGAAACACGCCCACTCGACGCTGATAGGAACTCTATCACCATGGGCTGTGCTAAACACGGTAACTGATAACAATAACTCGTTTAGAATACTGAGTCTTATGCGTCTTTTCTCCAAGATCTACGATCGGGCCTTGCGCTGGGCAGCTCATCCCTACGCAGCTCGCTATCTGGCAGCGCTTAGTTTTGCCGAATCATCGTTTTTCCCTATCCCTCCCGACGTGATGCTAGCCCCCATGTCATTGGCTAAGCCACAGCGCGCCTGGTATTACGCCACGTTGACGACAATGGCATCGGTGCTTGGTGGCGTCCTGGGCTATGGAATCGGTTTGTTAGCATTCGACGCCATCCAACCGACGCTCCAAACGCTCGGTTATTGGGACGAGTACGAATTGGCAAAGCAATGGTTCAACGAGTGGGGATTCTGGGTCGTACTCATAGCCGGCTTTTCACCCATCCCGTACAAGGTCTTCACTATCACCGCCGGCGCAGTTGCGCTTTCGTTTCCTCTATTCGTCATTGCATCGTTTATTGGTCGCGGTGCCCGCTTCTTTCTGGTGGCGGGCACAATAGCCTGGGGTGGTGAAAGAATGGAGCGCGCGTTACGATCTCATGTTGAGGCCGCAGGATGGTTGGCGCTGATAGTGCTTGTCGTCGCATATCTTTTCCTGCGGAAATAGCTATCGGGCGAAGATGACCAAAACTGAGCAACCAGATCCCATTGTCCTGTTTCGCAGCTGGCTTGAGGAAGCCGAAAGAAGTGAGCCAGAGGATCCTTCGGCGACGGCACTCGCAACTGCCGATACCGCCGGCGCACCCTCAGTGCGTATGGTGCTATTGCGCGGCTTGAGCGAGCGCGGGTTCGTGTTCTTCACGAATCTCGAGAGCCGCAAATCGAAGGAGCTATTAGCAAATCCCCAGGCGGCGTTGTGCTTTCATTGGAAATCGTTAAACCGCCAGGTACGGGTTGAGGGCTCAGTCGAGTTGGTTAGTGATGAGGAAGCAGATACCTATTTCGCATCACGCGAACGTACCTCGCAAATCGGTGCCTGGGCATCACGACAGTCGCAAACCATGTCCGAGCGCTTCGAGCTCGAGAAACGTGCCGTGAAGTACACGGCTAAATTCGGTGTTGGCAAAGTGCCGCGTCCCGCATTCTGGTCTGGTTTCCGGCTGTATCCAAAGCACATCGAATTTTGGCAGAAACGTCAATTCCGTTTACACGAAAGGGTTGTTTACAGCCGCAATGACGATGGCTGGACGACGAAAATATTATTCCCATAGTCTCGTAAGACTCGCAGTCTCACGCCAAAACCGCCGAAGGTCATGATTCCCGTGGCACGCTTCATTCTACCGCTAGCATTCATAGTCGCTCTCTCGCCAATGGTCAGCTACGCCGGCCAATATGCGCCACCCGGACTCTACGATGTGAAATATCTGATTCTAGACAACGACTTTAGAGTCGTGCTCAAACACCGCCAGCATGCACACAATGTGGCAATCCGTTTAGTGGTTGATGTTGGGCACCGACATTTTCCATGCGAAAAGCGCGAAACTGCACACTTTCTCGAACACCTGCTATTCACCGGCACATCAAAGCACACGGAGACGGAACTCGACAGGTTGGTCGAGGATAATGGGGGTACGTGGAACGCAGTCACCAGCCAATCCAACACCGAATATCAGATAGACATCTTTGATGAGAACCTAACCCTGGCTGTCGATACTCTTTTCGAGATCATCACTGATTCCTTACTTACACCAGAAAAAGTCGAGCACACACGGGAGATCATACACAAGGAACTGGGTGGCAAGACCTCCGCGCTGCGGCGCTGGCTATACAAACGTGGCATCGGCAAGTCGGCGGCTGCTAAGTCACAAGAGTTGCTGCTACCGGGCACGGGAGTCGTCTGCCCAGAGCTAGATACGCCGGAAGGAATCACGGTCGTTGATATTGAACAGGCCTACCAGCAATACTACGCCCCGAGTCGTATGGCTCTGATCGTTGTGGGCAATTTCGATGAAGCTCGCTTGCGCGCACAGATCAATAACACCTTCGGTCAGCTCAAACCCGCCCTTGCCAACAGCGGTGAGCTACGCAAACCACCTTATCCGAGTGACGCGGCAGAAGTGACAGGCACTTTGGCACCGCTGTTAGGCTCCAGTGGCAGCGTCAGCCTCGTCTATCGTACTGACGGCAGCAACTCATCGGACATCTACGCGCTATGGGTGTTGAACGTGTTCCTTGATCGCGTGTTGTACGAAAAAATTCGCATACTCGAAGGATTGTCATATAGCCCCGAAGCATACTACATCTGGGATGTTGATTACGGGCTGTTTGCTGCAACGGCCGACAGCGAACCCGATAAATTGGATTTGGTAAAGACTATGATCGATGAAGAACTAGCGAAGCTAAGGGCTCAACCCCCAACTACAGAAGATATAGAGACGGCCAAGCAGCGAATACTACTGGCGCGGGTTCAAGGTTATGAATCAAACTCTGAAGTCGCGAACTACTATGTCAACAATCTCCATGAATTGAAGAGTCTTGGTCACTTAGCAAATCACGAACAGGCGATAGAAAAAATAACGCCGAAATACATTCACGAGGTAGTTAACAAGTACCTGCGTAACGACCGACAGGTAACCATCCGGTCGATACCAACACTAACGTACGCGCAGTTCTTCTCCTTCTTGGCTGCTGCCCTACTAGCTCTACTATCGGTTGTTGTCTACGCGTATTGGCGTATTAGGCAACGGAATACGCCGACTAAAGTAGGTTCGTAGCTCTCTCGTCCCTAACTTTCTATGAAGACCAAGGTCGTTTGTCGTGCGCTTTGCAGACGGTGCGTCCCTGCACCACTTTCTTTCCATCCATTAACTCTTAATGTGCAACACGCCGGGTAAGTCTATAAGGCTACGGATGTATTTCTTGCCACACCGCGGTTAGCCTCTTAACGAACCCGGAAGTCTCTCCAACTTGAACTGAGCACCATCGAAGAATCTGACTGTGTCTGGCAATTCCTTATCTAATAGGTGAGTCAGAGAGGCATGATACGCGCGCCCTAACGTATCAAGCGATTCTAAGTAAGATAACGCCAGAAACGAAAAGTGGGATACGTAACAGCGATCACAATCGCGAGCACCGCGAAGTCGTTGATGATGTCCATATGACCTTCCTGGTTTCGTGTCCTGAACTACCGGGAATGGAAGCAGGTTTTATGCCGATCCGGCCGGGCTGTAGTCATACCGCAGAGGGATCAACCCCTTACGGCTATGGGTGGTAAGAATATCCATCCGCGCGGCAAAATGTAGCCATTTTCCGGCTAGGGTATATCGCATTTCCTGTCGAGTACTCCCGGCCGGGCGTCAGGAAATTGACGCCAACAAGATAATGGATCGCTGATATTCGAAGGTCCGGCCGTGCTCACGGCTGAGGCCGTGGACAACCGGCGTAAGGCCATTCATTGCGTAGCTATTGGCAATATGCTACCACCTTCATAGCGCTGGCAAGCGCACAGACGAGCAGGATGGCTTTATGCTCTCAGAGGATCTGCCCATGAGCAAACACACAATGCGTACGACGATCCCCTTTTTGATTCCATTGGCTGCGTTTGTGGTCATTGTTGCTGGCATGCGTGCCGCGCAACCACTGTTAGTACCGTTTTTGCTGGCTGCGTTTATCGCCGTCATCAGCGCGCCGCCGCTATTTTGGTTACAGCGAAAGGGTGTTCCCACCATACTAGCTATATTAATTGTTTTGTTAGTCGTTATCGTTATCGGTTTCATAATGGCAACCCTAGTTGGCACGTCACTAAACGATTTTTCTCAATCATTGCCAGTTTACGAAGCACGCTTGCGAGCACAAGCGACATCAATTCTCGCGTGGCTTACAGGCTTGGGTGTAAAGGTCTCTGAGCAAGAGCTGCTTGAGGCGTTCAACCCGGCTGCCGCCATGAATCTAGTCGCTAGTATGCTCAACGGCTTGCGTGGCCTGCTTACTAATTCGTTCCTTATACTGCTTACGGTCATTTTCATCTTGCTTGAGGCATCCAGTTTTCCCGCCAAGCTGCATGCCGTCTCTGATAGTGTGCAGGCTTCGTTGGCCGGCTTCGATAAGTTCACCGAGAATGTTAAACGCTATACGGCAATCAAGACCGTCGTCAGCCTGGCGACCGGCGTAGCGATCGCCATCTGGCTTACTGTCATCGGGGTCGACTATCCGCTGCTGTGGGGACTGTTGGCATTTCTGTTCAATTACATCCCTAATGTCGGATCGATTCTCGCCGCGTTCCCGGCCATCCTGTTGGCGCTGATCCAACTCGGGGTGGGCGCGGCACTTTGGTCAGGCCTCGGGTACCTAGTGGTAAACATCGTTATGGGGCAAGTGATCGAACCGCGCTTTATGGGGCGTGGATTGGGATTGTCCACGTTGGTGGTGTTCGTCTCACTGGTTTTTTGGGGCTGGGTGTTGGGCCCGGTTGGCATGTTCCTGTCAGTGCCGTTGACGATGACGGTAAAAATTGCCCTAGAAAGCAGCAATGAAACTCGTTGGATCGCAATTCTCTTGGGTCCAGACATACGTCCTTCGGTGGCGCAAGATAATATCGCAGAGGAGGCAGGCACCGAGACGTCTACACCTACCGACGAAACGTCATAATCGACGACAAAAGGCTTGTCGCCGGCCTAATATAACCCTAAGCTCTATAATCGGGATTGGCGCCTTGCTGGAGAATGTTGGCCAGCGGCATAGGGTCTCTGATAATACGGGCACCACTAGAAAAAACTCGAAACAGCCCTATGCCCATCAGGGAATCCGACAACAACAGAAGAGCACAATGTCATGGACCGGGAAGGCCGCAAGTCATATCGCGTCCCGCTGGGCGATGAGCACAGCCTCGACGTCTTGGTGAAAACCGCGAGCGGCGAGACGTTCTCCGGCGAACTCCTCGATATCACGGCCGAAGGGGCGGGAACACGATTCAAACGTGAAGTGGGCCCCACCCTGGCCGTCGGTGAGCCCACCACCCTAACCTTTACCTCCGCACGTTTACGCAGCCCCATCAAGATATGTGCCAAGGTCAGGTCGCGAACGGAGTTGGGCTCCTTCCGTAGCTACCGCTATGGTTTTGAGTTCGATGAGTGGCAGGAATTGCAAAGACGGTTGTCCGGCGAGATTCACCGCCTGTTCAACCAGCGGAGTGTTTACCGTGTACAACCTGACCCGGCTAAGCCGGTAGACGCCCGGATACGAGTTTCACCGGAATCTTTTCCTGACTTACCACAGCAATACGAAGCCAATGGCCGCGTCAAAAATATCTCCCCCGTAGGTATCGCTATCCTCGTCGACCACGACGTCGAGACAAAGCTAGCCGCCATCGACCAAGTCATAACCGTCTTCCAACTGCCGGCCAGCGATCAAATGCTCGAAGTCGTAAGCTGGATTCGTAACCGACAACTACAGGACGACCGAGTCTGCTATGGGCTGGAATTTGACCAGGATCGTTCGAAGGATTTCGAGAAGCAAAACAGCGAAATCATTAAGTACGTCAGACATCGCCAGCTCGAAGAGCAGCCAAAGAAACTTTAGCGTTACCGGCGCACCTACGTCACCAGCTCAACTAGCCATATCTCGCTTCAACCAGGCCGGGTTTTCCACATAGCTGTGCATATGGATCACCGATAGACCTTGATCCAATAACACGACGTTATATCCCGGATCACCACCCGAATGAATGATACGTGGGGCCTCAAAATCCATGGCGACTTGATGGTTGGTACTGGCGATGGCTGAGAAGGGAATACCGCGCCAACTGCCACTTACCGGTCGATGCACGTGGCCAAAAAACAGATGTTTGATATTATGGTAATCCGCGATCAGCGCCGCAAAACTTTCAGATTCCATCAGTCTAATAGCATCAAGACCACGTATGCCGATATCGAAGGGTGGATGGTGCATGAATAGATAAACAGGTCGCCCGTCTGACTGCTGAAGCCGCTGCCGTAGCCACTCGCGGCGGCGCTCACAATAGAGACCACCGCACTTACCCTGATCCAGTGTATCCAAGAAAAAGAAATCGCCCACCGGGGTACGCCGTGTGAATTGCACAAAACCGCTACCGTCTTGTTCAGATTCAGGAAAGACTTCCAAGAATCGACGACGATCATCATGATTGCCAAGCAGAAGATAGAAGGGTATGCGGAGCTGTGCCAGCGCTTCTCGTAGCGCCCGATAGGCGTCGATCTCACCCCGATCGGCCAGGTCACCAGTAATGACACAACACTCGGCATCCGAGTGGTTGATATTGATATCCGCAATACAAGTATTCAAACGTTGCAGCGGGTCTAATCCATAGATTTTCTCGCCGGGCGCGACGATATGAAGATCGGAAATTTGGATAAGCTTCATTTGAGGCATCCTTCTCTTAGCAAGACTACACGGCAGTGTCAGCGAATAACCGCCGGGCAAAGGCCGGATAAGTACGGCCGATAGCATCGACCACCGGCCCGCGGATCAAATCAAGTGTCTCATGGTCGGGTATAGCAGTCTCACCGATAGTCCCCGACATTTCGAAATCGAAACCGGTTTGCTCCACAATCTCTTGAACCGTGTGACCTGGGTGAATACTGGACAGCCGAAAACGTCGAGAGACCGATTCAAAGGTAAACACACATCGACTTGTGACCAGGGCATGGGGACCGCCGGGTCGATAGACGTTGCGTGCACTTGTACCCGGAGCGCTCACGAAATCAACTTTGGGCACGAGGACGCGCGGCGAGTGCTCTTCTAGAAACAAGATAACGCGTGGGATCAGAAAATACAGGTAGGCGGAGCCAAAAGATCCGGGAAACCGCACTCGGCTTTGTGGATAGCCGCCAACACCAACCAGGTTGATATTGGCGGCACCATCGATCTGCCCACCGCCAAGAAAGAACGCGTCGATGCGTCCTTGTGCAGCACAGTCGAATAGTTCGCGACCGCCGTCGGTGAAAAAGTTGCCGTGCTCACTACCCAGCACGGATACACGCATTTGTCCACCGGATCGCGTCCGCGCTAGCAGTGCTGCCGCCCCCGGAATAGGTGACGACGCGCCAACCGCAACGTGCCCAAGCCCGTCTAGCATGCGAGCGATAGCTGCTATCAGCAACTCTTCGACACGCCAGTGCCGGTTCATGCCGTCACTCGCTCGGCGCCACCGTGCGTTCTAAGATAGTCGCGAAACCCGTCTTCGGTAACCGCCATTTCACAGTACTGCCGCAAGTGGTCTGCATCCGGTGGGTAACAGTCCCGCAGACCGACCGGCCATGCACCATGCTTTGCTTCAGCAAGCGCCGATATGTATAGGGCGGGAATTGTCCCTGCTGCGGTCAGATCGTCGGCCAGCAAATCATTATCGGTGAATGCCTCGACACTAACTAAGGTAGTGCGTGCAGCGTGAGCCATGAGCATAAGCTCGCGCCGCACCCCAATCCAGACATTGCCATTTCGATCGGCGAGCGTGGAATGAAAAAGTGCAACATCGGGACGAATGGCTGGTAGTAACACGATTGGGTCACTATCGCCGTTCGCATAGGGATTATCGATTACCCGCCAGTCGTCTCGGTATACCAGCAGGTCCGAGCCCAAGATACCGCGTAGCGGCATGAACGGTATTCCTTTCTCGGCTGCCTGCAGGCCGGCATGAATGGCGGGGCAGGTCGAATCTCTCAGCTCCAACTTCCCCGCTTTCACAGCGGCCGAAAACCGAGGGGCGGGACCGTATTCGCCAAGTGTTACCGCCGCCGCTTCGAGTATCGCCACACAATCCGCGCCCACCAACATATCACCTTGAAATCCAACCTGTGGCGCCCCGATGAGATGCAAGTGTTTGATACCACGCCGAATCAAAGCACGAATGACGTCCATTGCGCACCCAGAATAATCAGGGGCTACCACCATACTGGCACCATCTGGGATTCGTGCCGCGAGCCCTTTTACCGATTCGATGTCGATTGAGGTCGATTTGAGCATTTGCAAAGAGTTTGCATGTCGGCCGGATCTGATGCAACCAACCATTGCATATTCCTGGCATAGGGACATCTGATTGCGATCGACGACCAAAATCAGTCCACATGGCATAATCACACAGAGTCGATGCAAGGGCACCACGATGAAGGTGTTTGCAGGTACCAGCGGGTATAGCTACAAGGAATGGAAAGGGAATTTCTACCCCGAGCGTCTTCCGAGCACGAAGATGTTGCAATTCTATGCCGAGCGACTGCCTACGGTAGAAATCAACAACACCTTCTACCGTCTGCCCAAGGTAAACGTTCTGGAATCTTGGCGCGAGCAAGTACCCGATGAGTTCCGTTTTGTCCTAAAAGCATCACGGCGCATCACGCACGATAAGCGCCTAAAAGAGGCTGATGAACTCACGGAATACTTACTCCGCACGGTTCAAACCCTAGGAATCCAACTGGGGGTCATTCTCTTCCAGCTCCCCCCTTATCTACGCAAAGACGTATCGCGTCTAGATCGTTTCTTGAACTTGCTTCCAGATTCTCCACTGGCCGCATTCGAGTTTCGACATGAGTCATGGTTTGATGAGGAGGTCTTCGGGTTGTTGCGCGCTAGAAACTTTGCCCTATGCGTGGCTGACACGGACGATCAGACACACGCCACGCTTGTGCATACGGCAGACTGGGGTTATGTGCGACTGCGTCGCACCGATTATTGCGACCAAGCACTCGCTGATTGGGCCAAGCGGCTACAAATGACAGGCTGGAATCAGGTGTACGTTTTCTTTAAACATGAGGACGAAGGTGCAGGGCCAAAGTTTGCAGCTCGTTTTCTTGAACTGACATCACGCTCCCCCTCCCCCTAACCCCCTCCCACAAGGGGAGGAGAAATTGCACCTTTGAGTCACAACCACGCGTTAAACTCACCGCATAGCACCCTGAGTCCTTCGACAATTAAATCCATACCTCCCCCACGTGTTGGGGGAGGTCAGGAGGGGGTCAGCGCTTTATAACGAGAGAGATGCCTAATGGCAGCTGCCTTGTTGCCCATTTGTTCATACAAGCGGGCTAGATTGTAGTGGGCATCGACAAAGTCGGCATCCGCTCCAATCGCTTGCTCGTAGGCCTCGATAGCTGCTTCAGGCCTGCTTAGGTCTTCCAGAGCCACACCTAAGTTAAAGGCGGCTGTGGCGTTGCCTGGGACCGCCGCTACCACCTGCCGATAGTGAAACTCGGCCTCAGCAACGCTTCCTTCCGCATGAAGTAATCTACCGAGGTTCACGTGTGCATCGGCATGCTGGGGATCGAGTTGGGCCGCCCGTCGATAGGCCCCCTTTGCATGGTCAAGGGCTGCCACAGCTTCGAAATCAAGGCCAAGCGCATACCAATCATCCGCAGTCTCATTGGCGGTGTCTCGAGCTGCCTTCGCGGCCCGATGGACAACCGGCGCGGCTCTGCCGGCTATTTCGGAAACCGAGAAGTCAAATGTGACCTGGCCGGACTCCGGGCGCCATGAAGTTTTCTTATCGCGCACCACCACATGATCACCGTCTGCGGCTATACGTACCGCGGTCAACGGCTGTCCCTTGGGGAGTTGCGCTTTTAGCAAGCGCAGCGCGCGTAATACCTTACGAGGGTGGATACGTGCATTTACAAGCTCGTTGGCGGTACGTAGCAGTACGACATCTTGGAAGGAGAAACGATACTCGCCGCGAGCCCCACGTTCAGTGGATAGAAACCCAGCCCTTGCAAGTGACCGCACTTTCGCAGCCGGCATGTCGAGCAGTTCGGCCACATCTCTAGTGGTGTACGGGCTCATTGCCGAAAACAGATACTACAAGTCAGATTGAAAATTGCCTATTTTGCAGCTGCAGTCTTCTTCGTGGTTTTCTTTGCCGCGCGCTTGGCAGGCTTGCGCTTGCCATCCTCTCCCCGTTCGCCGGCCGCAATACTGGCCTTAAGCGCTTCCATAATGTCAATGATCTTATGCTCGGGTTCGTCGGTCGGTGTTACGGTGATATCTTCACCATCGACCTTTCGCTGGATCAATTCAAGGATACGCTCACGCACCTCGTCCTTGTAATTTTCTGGACGAAACTCATCGGAGGTGGCCTGCTCGACGAGTTGAACCGCGAGCTTTAGTTCTGCCTGTTTGATATTGACCTCATCAAGCGGCACTTCAGAAAATGGTCGGATCTCATCCGCATAATGCAGCTGTTCCATCGCCAGGCCATCCCCCATGGGGCGCACCATTACCAGATATCCTTTCCCGCGCGCCGAATACTTGGCAAGCGCTGCCCTACCCGTCTCCCGCATCGCGCAGGCTAGTAGCTGGTAGGCGCGCGCACTGCCCTTGTCGGGACCCAGATAATAAACCTTGTCGAGATAAATACGCTCGACCTGGTCAGCCGGGACAAACTCTGCGATATCGATGGTCTGGGTGGCCTTTTCTTCGATGGCCTTTAGCTCTTCAGGTGTAAACAGCACATACTGACCCTTGGCAAACTCGTAGCCTTTCACAATTTCATCTTTGGCGACTGGCTCGCCGTCTTTCGCACACACCAGTTGTTGTTTGAGGCGTGAGCCGTCTTTCTTGTGAATCTGGTTGAATCTGATGGTGCTCGATGACTCGGCCGACGAGTAGAGTTTCACTGGTATGGATACCAGCCCAAAGGACACGGTTGCGGACGCCAATGCTCGCATGGCCATGTTACTGATGATATAACCCCGTCCTAATGGCCGCAACAAAATCTGACCCACTTAGCACCTACCGTGCAAAAAGGTCAGCCGACCGTACGCCCGAACCCTTTGGCGGCGTGGGCGCCAAAGGCGGCTCGTCATTCGTTGTCCAACACCATGCGGCGCGAAATCTGCATTACGACTTCCGCCTCGAAATGCAGGGGATGTTGCGGTCTTGGGCGGTTCCTAAAGGCCCGTCACCCAATCCCAGCGATAAACGACTAGCAGTGCGGGTAGAAGACCATCCGCTCGAATACGCCGGCTTCGAAGGACACATCCCAGAAGGCAATTACGGCGCCGGCGCTGTCATCGTGTGGGATCGCGGCATATGGATACCGATCGGTGATCCGGAGGAAGGGTTGGAGAAAGGCAAGCTTCTGTTCGAGCTGAAGGGTTATAAGCTGCGAGGTAAATGGACGCTTGTAAAGACAAAGCGCGGTGCCAAAGACTGGTTACTTATCAAAGAACGAGATAACTGGGTGTCTGACGAAGGAACCAACTCGTTGCCGGCGGATTCAATTCTCTCCGGATTGACAGTGCAAGCCCTCAAGGAAGGTTCCACGCACGAAAAATCGATTCTGAAGAAACTGAAACGATTAAAAACACCAAAAAGACACGTCCAAGCCAACCGCTTGCAAGCCATGCTGGCCCAAACAGGTTCGCCGTTTTCCAAACCAGGTTGGTTATTCGAAATAAAATATGACGGCTACCGGCTCATAGTTAGTCATGAACATGATAAGGCCCGGTTATTTTCTCGCGCCAGTAACGATTTGACGTCGACCTTTCCCGAGATCACCGATGCGGTCCGTGCGCTGCCATTTCAATACGTCCTTATGGATGGTGAGGCCATTGTGCATGATGCGCAGGGTTTGCCCAGCTTTAGCCAACTGCAAAAACGGGGTCGCCTTAGCCAACGTGCCGACGTTCAGCGTGCTGCCATTGAACTGCCGGCAACACTCTATGTGTTCGACTTGATCGCCTTCGATGATTACGACCTACGAGGGCTTCCGCTGCATACCAGAAAGGCGTTGCTCAAAGAACTGCTGCCATCGGTAGGCCCGGTTCGGTATTCGGATCATATCGAAGAGCACGGCGAGGCCCTGTACGCGCAAGCACAAGCATTGGGGCTCGAAGGCATGGTCGCAAAGAAAGCTGATTCACGCTACCAAGGCGGCCGATCCTCGGCCTGGATAAAGATCAGTGTAGAACATACGGACGATTTCGCCGTCGTCGGCTATACCGACCCCAAAGACTCACAACCCGGTTTCGGTGCGCTACTGTTAGCACAGTGCATCGACGATGAGTTTGTCTACGCCGGTCGCGTCGGCACCGGTTTTACCCGGCGAGATCTGACCGAGATCGGCGCACAACTTGGCGCCGCTAGCCGGGCCAACCCACCGCGTGATGCTCCCGATGAAAGCGACACGCACTGGATTAAGCCTGAGCTTGTCGCAGAGATCAAATTCAAGGAGCGGACACCAGATGGCGCGCTCCGACAGCCGGTCTTTCTGCGACTTCGGGAGGACAAACCCATTCGTGAATGCGTGTGGCAATCCAAGCAGAGCCTACCCGAACCCACGACGATCACGGCACCAGCAACCGCGGACAAGGTCGTCAACTTTACCAACAAAGATAAACTCTTTTGGCCCGACGACGGCTACACCAAGGGCGATCTCATTGCATACTACGAGGGCATCTCTGAGTGGCTGCTGCCCTATCTCAAAGATCGCCCGGTCGTGCTGACACGTTACCCAGACGGCATTGACGGTAAATCCTTCTTCCAGAAGGATGCGCCGAGTTTTGTCCCGGACTGGATTCGCATCGAGCGTATGTGGAGCGAGCATACACAACGCGAGGTCGGCTATTTCATTGCCGAGGATCTGCAGTCGTTGCTGTATGTCATCAACATGGGGACCATTCCTCTGCACGTCTGGTCAAGTCGTACGACAACCCTCGAGCAACCCGATTGGTGCATTCTAGATCTCGATCCCAAGGGCGCTCCCTTCAGACATGTGGTGAAGATAGCGAAAAGGATTCGTGCCCTTTGTGAACAAATCGAACTTCCATGCCTTGTTAAGACCAGCGGCTCCACTGGGCTACACGTACTTGTACCCCTCGGGCACCGCTATACCTACGAACAGTCAAGATCTCTAGGCGAATTGCTGGCTCGGGTAGTCGTGGCCAAGCTATCAGAAATTGCCACCGTGACACGGGCAGTATCAAAGCGCGAGGGTCGTGTATACATCGATTATCTGCAAAACGGACATGGTCGCTTGCTGGCGTCACCGTTCAGCGTGCGCCCATTGCCTAAGGCCCCGGTATCCATGCCGCTTAAGTGGTCAGAAGTCACTTCGAAACTCGATATTCGCCGCTACACAATAAAGAATGCAACCAGACGTATGCGATCCTTGAAAGAAGACCCATTGCGCAAAGTGATGAGCCTGGGCTCCAATCTAACCGCCGCCCTCGAGCACCTTGCCCAGAAACTTCTGTGATAAGCGATTGCATGTGGGCCAAGAAGGAGGCAGCGATGATCGACACAAGAACGTGTAAGACTTTATGGCTTTGCCTGCTGATCGGCAATCTGAGCATATTGCCAACATCCGGGCACGCAAATCCAACCCTTACTGGCGCCGACTTGTTGGAGGTATGCGTCTCACGATTGACCATCCCAGAAACACAGTGCCTTGCTTTCATCAACGGCGTTACGGCGGGACATGCTCTATCGGTTGGCGCCGGTAAAACGTTTTATTGCTTTCCCGAAAACGCCGATGTCGCAAAAGCAAAACGAATTATCGTAAAATTTCTGAAGAAAAATGCGAGTTCGCTAGACAAAGACGCGGCGGAGTTAATATTCCGAGCATTGGCCGATGCCTGGCCCTGTGGTGGTTCGTCGTGATACCGACAGGATTGTCAGGCTCTGTCGAATACGGCGTGTTTCAGCGCCTGCATTTTCTTCTGGAATTCCACCCCTTCAGGCGCAAAGTCACTTTCGCAGTGTGGCTCAGGCTGGAAATGGCCATAATCGTCGTCCCCGCGAACAAGCGTCGCGCTTTCGTTGGTACTAAACATCTGTCGCACGCTGGGTGAGACATACTGAAAAGTAAGACCAATACGGCGGTCGTTAGAAGGGTTAGGGTTGGAGGCATGAAATACCCACCCATGGTGCAGCGATACTTGACCGGGTTCTAACACGATATCCACCGCCTCGGTTTCATCGATCGCAACCGCAAGTTCTTGACCGCGATGGAGGATGTTGTCGGCCGCATAGGTATCCCGGTGCTCAATCTTGCCATCACTATGTGACTCAGGTATGAACTTCATGCATCCATTCTGCGGATTGCTTTTTGTTAGGGCTACCCAGGCGGCTACCAATCGATCAGAATTCAATCCCCAGTACATCAAGTCCTGGTGCCAACTCACATAGTGAGAATCATGCGGTTCCTTAATGACATAGGCACTATCCCACATCAGGATGTCTGGGCCTAAGATATCTTCAACCGCGTCTAGCAGTATCGGGTTACGACCGATTTCTGCCGCCGAGCTGAGAACCAAATACGGCTTCACCAGATAATGCATACTGCCGTGTTCGGCTTCGGCCGTCTCCAGTCTGTTACGGTGGTGTCGGGCATCCTCCACCGACATAATCGTCAGCGGGAAGATACAACCTTCAGTCTGGTAGTCTTGAAGCTGGCGCTCTGAGAGATATTTAGGCATGGTCAGCGTCGTTCAGCTCGTCGAAATCGCAAGCCGAACATACTCGCTAGCAGGACAATGTCAATAAGTTCGCGGCTAACTTAGCCTGTGTACCACAGCACTGGATCGACACGTGGGGGCGGGGTTGGCTCCGGTCGGTCCTGCATTAATGGGATGGTGACGGCGGTGCCAGGAAGCACCGTATTGAAATCCAGATCAGGGTTGTATTGGCGTAGCAGCCAGATCGGAACATCATAGGTGCGCTGTGACAAGATCCATAACGAGTCCCCGCGTCGCACTGTGTGTGTTTGTGTACCCACTATTCGAAACTGTGCAAAGAACTCGTCTTGCAGCGCGCGATGATAAGCGAGGCGACGTTGCTCAAAATCCTCTATGCTCGCTCGCGAGAAGTCGAGCCCTAACCGCTGACCGATTACCACGGGTTCCCGGTAGCGCATGTCATTGAGTTCACGCAACCGGCTCGCACGAAGACCCAGCCACTGCGCATAGTGACCGAGTGTTTCTGCTGCCTGAACCTCAATGGTCTGACCGTCCGACACCGCGTAGTCGCTGGGATCGGCCGCCAGGGTTGCCTGCGCTTGCGCCACTAGGAAGGTGCCGGTTTCCTCGGCTATGGTAACCTCGGTCGGCTCAGACATGATTTGGCTACCAGCGCCAGTCTCTACCTCAGCGGTTGGCTCGCTGACAGCGCTTTCTGCTGGTTCGGCGCTAACGACTGCGCTCTCCGTCAACCTCAGGACCCGTCCAGGATAGATACGGTGTTTGTTATTAAATTGATTCAAGCGAACCAACTGCTGTTCATCGATCCCGTACCGACCGGCTATCAATGACAACGTATCACCCGACTGTACCGTGTAAAGACCATCGGCCGGTGTCGATAAACGTATCCCGGCGGGCGGGCGTGCAGATGCGAGCGTGATCTTAGATTTGGTGTCGGGCCCGGGCAGGCGTAGGACCTGCCCTATCCGGATGCGATGACGATTCCTCAGATCGTTTGCGGCCATAAGATCATCAACGCTCACTCCAAAGCGCGCTGCGATGCCAGCCAGTGTGTCACCCCTTCGTACCCGATAGAAGCGGTCGCGCTTCTGCTTGTGGTACCGATCCTTTAGCGCAATGGTCGCGAGTGCCGCTTCTGCGGAACCCAAGGCTTCGTCACTCGGAATGCGTAGCTCGTAACCTCGGGGAACGTACTTGTTACCGTTCCAAACGGCAGGCCGCAATGCGAGATTGTGCGCCCGTAACGTCGCACGATCGATGCCGAGTATCCGTGACAGCGTACCCACAGTCATATACGCGGGTACTTTAACGGTTTTACTCCCCGCTGGCGGATCACGCTCAAATCTGCCGAAATACTTCTCGGCATTGTAGTGGACATCGATCGCGGCCAACAATGCAGCATAAAAGTTGCGCGAGGCGAAACCAAAAGTACGACTCCGGTAGCGCCGCACAACCGTGACGATATCGGTGGTACCGACTTTGCGTGCGGCGCGGCGCATCCCGGCGGCGCCGTGATTGTAGGCGGTCATCGCCAACGGCCAGCTTCCGGTTACCGCTCGGTTCTGCTTGAGTAAACGCGCTGCTGCGACGGTTGCCTTGAACGGATCCATACGCTCGTCGACGGCACTATCAATACGCAGATACCGACGGCCGGTAGAACGCGTGAATTGCCAAAGTCCGGCCGCACCGACGTGTGAGTACGCGCGAGGATTATAGGAAGATTCTACATGTGGGAGCGCTATGATCTCGGCCGGCAGATCAAATTTGGATAGCGTATTCTCTATGTGATTCGCCCAGGCCCCCGATCGAATCAGTCCAGCTCGAAACCTATCTGCTTGTCCCAGCTGGAAGCGCAGTCGGCGTGCGGCTGAACGTAAAGTACGCTTATCGACATCCGCTAGCCACAGCGCCAACACCCGTTGTTCTTCTGCGCTCAGACTTTCACGTTGTCCCCGGGCGAGCTTAAGAAGAATGTGCCGATAGCGTCGCTTGGCGTCTTTGATAAGTTGCCTCCGTGCTCGCCGGCTGGAGTTCTCTCGAAAGCGGAGAACTTCGTAGACCACGTTGAGATGGCGCGCGTCGTGGATTAGCCCACCGCCCGTATCGACCTCCGTATAGACGCGAGTCCAAAATCGGATATCTGGTTCGAGTTCGGGTGGGCGCGGAAAGAAATTTTGCTGCTCAGCTGCGACGCTAACCGTGGCCAGTAGGAGCGCCACCAAAAACAAAAAGATTTGCTTAATCGTCATCATTTGGCCGCTTGTTCCAAAGTATCAGCTTTGCACGCCGCTGGGCGAACACTGTACCCTGGTAAATAACTCAACTACAGCAACTTTTTTCTCTTGCACAACAAATACATACCGATAATCAATAGGCAATGGTCAGGTCTCAGTCAAGCGATGTCGGCGCGCGCGCGCCAGAGTAAAAGGTACAATAGCGTCAGACCTACGCCGGGGTGTTTTGTGGCCTTTGCCTACTACAACAGTCTATCCACCGCCAAAAAACGCATCTATCGCCGCAGCGATGAAATCCATTCGATCCGATTGCCACAGGCAGTTCCACTTCGCCCGCTTGTGGTCAAACTCGAGAAAGCCCTCAAGACGGAGAACAAACAGCTCGCACGGTCATTGTGTCAGCGTATCGCGGATGGCATGACCAGTGATCTAAAAGTACCGAAAGTACGCCTCGACGTGCTTGCGGTACGACCCCACGATGAGACGAGTGAATTACACGGACTATACACCCGAGAAGCGGGCCGACAAGCAAACATTCGACTATGGATACGTACGGCAGAGCGCAAAAAAATCGTTGCCTTCAGAACCTTCCTCCGCACTTTGTTGCACGAGCTTTGCCATCATTTGGACTATGAATTGCTAGAGTTTGCGGATTCGCTCCACACCGAGGGCTTTTACAAACGACTGTCCAACCTGTTTAATCAACTCGTTCCGCCGAAACATTGACGGAAGAATTGGCCAGTGGGATATCGTGAACCTAGAATTGATAAGTTTTAAGCTTTGCCCGTTCGTACAACGATCGGTCATCACCCTGCTATATAAGCAAGCGCCATATCGAATACGATACATAGATTTGGCGAACCCGCCACCGTGGTTCCTGAAGCTCTCTCCCGCAAAGAAGGTACCAGTGTTAGTCGTTGATGACAAGCACATCGTTTTCGAATCGGCCATCATTAACGAATTTGTCGATGACGTAACGTCGGGTAGTTTGCATCCGCAGGAGCCCTTGTTACGTGCGCTTAACCGAAGTTGGATTGAGTTCGGTTCAAGCTGTCTGATGGATATGCTGCAGATGACACTTGTAGAAGGCGAGAATGGTTTCCAGGACATCGTACGGAAACATCATGATAAACTGGCGCAAGTGGAAGCAGTCCTCAACACGGGACCATTCTTCAACGGCGATGCGTTTTCACTTGTCGATGCCGCCTACGCACCGCTGTTCATGCGCCTGCAATTGCTCGGGCAGTATGCAACCGTGTTTGGAAAAGATGGGTTACCGAAAATGGGGGCATGGAGTGCAACGCTACTTGCCTTACCGGCCGTGATCGATTCAGCCGTGCCCGACTTCGCCGAGCTGTACGAGAACCTAGTTCGCCGACGTCAAGGGTATCTGTCGACTTTGCTAAGCGATGAGCCCCTTGATGCCTCGACACGGCGTCGGTATTGACCCGTACCAATGTTGTATAATTCAGATGTGAACGTCGAGAGATGAATGTGATGTCAAGCAACGATGAAGGCACGCTCTGTCGTGCCCTTATCGACCACCGACGATATCCGATCGACGATGTGAAGCACCCTCAGCGTCGTCGTGTTATCGAAGAATGTCGTAAGGCACTAGCTGGCGACGGCTGCGCCGTATTAAACCGCTTTATTAGTCCATACGGTCTCGAGTGCCTGTTAACCGAGGTCGAAGAACGAAAGCCGCTTGCCTATTTCTCTAAGAGCAAAAAAACGAATGTCTATTTCTCCAGCGACGATCCCTCGCTACCCTCAGATCATCCCCGGCGTATCTTCTTGGACCGTACGAACGGTTTTGTCACCAGTGATTACTTTGATGACAATACGGCCGCCAGGCGACTCTATTACTGGCCGCCACTCACCCGATTTATCGCCGATTGTCTGGGCAAAGAAACCCTTTACATTTACGATGATCCTGTGTCGAACATGATCGTGAACGTCGGCAAGTCTGGTACCTGTTTCAACTGGCACTTCGACACCAATGAGTTCACGATCACGATGCTACTCAAACCTGCTGCCTCGGGGGGCCAATTCGAATACATACCCAATCTTCGATCCGCCGAGGATGAAAACTATGAGGCGGTCAGCCGTGTACTAAAGGGAGATGGCACTCAAATCGTCAGGCTCGGCCTCAACCCAGGAGACCTGCAACTGTTTCTCGGCCGCTTTTCATTGCATCGGGTCACGGAGAACACTGGCGATACCGATCGCCTACTTTTAATTATGTCGTTTGCCGAAAAACCGGGCATGATTGGTAGTCGGCACCGTATCCAGGAACTCTACGGTAAAGTGACCGATGCCCATATCGCAGCCGAGCGAAACCGTGTTCGCAATGATGGATTGATGGATTGAGACAAGACGCCCTAGTGCGTTTGCTAACCGCGCCCAAGCTTAGCGGCGCGCCCATGTCCACCCGGTGTTTCCAAGGCACGACCGTGGGCCGCGATGGCCACATCACCGAATCCCCCACATTCACATTGCAGACCTGCCACCAAAGTAACGCGTTTCGTGTTCATCCAATTGGCTAAATACCTAAATTGTGGGCTCCTCATCGAGTGGCTTGTAATTTATGTCAAGAATTTGAAAAGCACAAACAAAAATCACCTATCCAATTGCCCAAGTCTGAACACGCCGTATACTTAGCAAAACACAAAAACAAGATTACAGCACTCTTGAAGAACATAGCTCGCTACCTAAACGAGGCGAAACGACAACACAATCTCGCCACCGACGCTGCGCTCAGCCAAGAGCTTGGCGTCCCACCAAATCATATCTTCAATTGGTATAACGATGTTAGTCATCTCAATGATGAGGCAGCCGTTAAGCTTGCGCGCCTGCTAAAAATAGACCCTTTGGAAATAATTGCCTGTGCCAATTATCATAAAGTCGCAAAATCCACCAAGCGAAAACGGAATCCGAAGAAAAACGCAGCACAAAGGAAATTTTGGCGTCAGATCTACAATAAGGCGATTCGGAAAAAATGAGGAACGGAGAACATAGGCCTAGCCCTTTACACACACAACCTGACGCAGCGTGTGTACAACCTCGACAAGATCACGCTGTGCTTGCATCACTAGATCGATAGACTTGTAGGCCGCTGGCGTCTCATCGATCACTTCAGCATCCTTACGACACTCCACCCCTTGTGTTGCCGCAATATGGTCATCCACGGTGAAGCGCCGGCGTGCCTCGGTGCGCGACATCGCGCGCCCCGCCCCGTGGCTACAGCTGTGGAAGCTTTCGTCATTACCGCGGCCACGTACAATATAAGAGCGGGCACCCATACTACCGGGAATGATACCTAGCTCACCCGCACGCGCACTTACTGCGCCCTTGCGGGTCACCCAAACATTCTTACCGTAGTGGTGTTCGCGCACCACATAGTTGTGATGACAGTTCACGGCCTCCACCTGGGCATCGAATGCAACCGGCAGCTTATCGCGAACCGCAGCGATAAGATGTTCCATCATAAGCACTCGGTTGGTCCGGGCAAAACGTTGGGCCCAATCAACCGCCTGTGTATAGTCATCAAAATGATCCGTGCCTTCCGGCAGATAGGCAAGGTCTTTATCCGGGAGATTGATCAACCACTTTTGCATATCCTTCTTTGCAAGTTCGATAAAGTAGGTGCCAATGCGATTGCCGACACCACGCGAGCCGCTGTGCAACATAAACCAAACCATATCCGTTTCGTCCAGACACACCTCGACAAAATGGTTGCCCGTACCAAGCGTACCTAGATGATTTACATGGTTCGCCCGCGCAACCGCTGGATGCTTGGCCGCAATCACGTCAAACTCATCAACCAATGTTTGCCAGGCGGCGGCAACCTTCGTTGGTATCCTGCCCCAGGCACCGCGGTCGTTACGCCCACCATGATGGGTGCGTCCGTGCGGTACCGCCTTTTCAACCGCAGCCCGTATCGGTGCCAAATTATCGGGCAGCTTGTCAGCCGCAAGATTTGTCTTGACCGCCATCATGCCGCAACCGATGTCGACGCCAACCGCGGCCGGAATGATGGCACCAACGGTGGGGATTACGCTACCAATAGTCGCGCCTTTGCCCGCGTGCACGTCCGGCATCACCGCCACCCATTTGTGAATGAATGGCAGGCATGCGACATTAAGCACTTGTGTGCGGGCTTGGTCTTCGAAGGGTACGCCTTTGGTCCACGCCTTTACCAGCACGCCATGGCCCGCGTCGATCACATTGTAGGACGTGCTCCTAGTCATCCACGACTCGCGGTTGCGTATGTGTCACTGTATTCTGCCTCTGCCAGTAGCCATTCATAAAAAGCCTTTACCTTGGGGCGCTCGAGAGCCGTTTTCGGATAGATTGCGTAGTACGATAGATCAGTTGATATAGATGGGTCGAACGGCATCACAAGGCGCCCGCTTGACAGTTCCTCGCCGAGTAACGCATCCGCGCCGAGGGCAATTCCTTGCCCATCGATTGCCGCTTGCAACACGACGTTAGGATCATCTATGGTCGAGCCGCGTCTGACGTTGACACCCTCAACCCCAACCGCTTGCAACCATTGAGTCCAAAGCTCGTAGTCACCCTCATGCAATAGGGTATGGTTGTTTAGATCAGCCGGGGTACGAAGCGGTGGCTTGCCTTTCATTAACATTGGACTGCATACCGGAATGACTCGTGAGCGAAGCAGTATGGTGGCGGCAAGATCCGGCCACTCATCCCGCCCCCAGCTAATTGCCATGTCCATCTCGGCTTGGTCGAATTGCACCGGTTGGCGAGAATGGTGTAACCGAAGATCAATATTCGGATACCGACTCCAAAAGCGGCCTAGTCTATGAGTTAGCCATTTGGCCGCGAAATAAGGGGTTAGACTGACGGTCAAAGTTTCATTGCCGGTTCCGGAACGTAGTTTATCGGCGACATCGCCGATGCGGTCAAACGCCTCGCTAACTACCGAATAGAGCGCCTGACCATCATTTGTCAGCAGCAATCTTCGGGTTAGACGAAGAAACAGTCGGACCCGCAGATGATCCTCGAGGCTTTTGACCTGATGACTGATGGCGGCTTGGGTGACGTTCAACTCATTGGCCGCGCGCGTGAAGCTCAAATGCCGGGCTGCCGCTTCAAAGGATCGCAGGGCGATCGGCGAGGGAAGATATCGACTCATGACTCAGCCATCCATTACTCAGACTAATTAATACGATGAATTTGAATCATTTGTCAAGCCTTATAAAATAGAGCTATTTAGCCGATATGCATTAGTCATATTGAGGAGGGTTTGTGCGTAAGAACCTTCACACGGTAGCGCGCAAGGTTGCACCACCGACAAGGGCTGCCTATCAATGTCACGAATAGCCGATCGCGTCGTCCTCTTGGTAGTCGTCCCGGTCATTGCCTTAGGCGTGGCAGCTTACTTTTATGCCGCCGGCGGGCGCTACGTCAGTACGCAAAATGCCTACATCAAGGCCAAGCTGGTCTCGATAAGCACGGATATCGATGGACGCATCATAGAGGTTCGTGTCGAAAACAATCAGCGCGTAAAGGCGGGTGAACTCTTGTTCAGGGTCGACCCACAACCGGCCAAGATTGCGTTGGCCGGCGCGCAGGCCGAGCTTGTGAACGTGCGTCAGCAAATCGAATCCTTGCGAACGCACTATCAGCAAGGACAAATGGAAATCAACGCTGCCAAGGAACGTATTCGGTTTCTCACCCGAGTATACAATCGCCAGACCAGAATCAAGAATCAGGGTCTCGGTACCGAGACGCAATTCGATGAGGCAGAACACAACCTGGAGATGGCGCGTCGTTCGCTTGAAGTTGCGCGCCGGCGCAGCTCGATGGTGTTGGCACAGTTGGGTGGTAACCCAAGGATTCCGACCGAAGAACACGCGCTGTTCATCGCCGCCACCGCGAAACGTGATCAGGCTGCACGCCAACTTCAATACACCTCCATTTACGCGCCTAAGGACGGCATTCTAAGCAATGTGAATCTTGAGGTGGGCGAGTATGTGGAAACGGGTAAACCAATTTTTGCCCTAGTAACGATTGACGATATATGGGTCGAAGCAAACCTCAAAGAATCGCAATTGACCCACGTGAGGGAGAACCAGCGGGCAACCGTCGTTGTCGATGCTTATCCTGATCGCGCGCTTAGTGCCACTGTCGAGAGCCTAAGTCCCGCGACTGGTGCTGTGTTTGCAGTGTTACCGCCGCAAAACGCGACCGGTAACTGGGTTAAAGTCGTGCAACGCATTCCGGTACGGTTGCGATTCGACGACACCTTAGGATACCCACCACTTCGTGCGGGTATGACTGTGACAGTCAGCATAGATACCGAGCACAAGCGCGAACTGTTGTCGCTGTTACGCAAATGACAGTAGCCGCACCTTCGAGCGGCGTGGTTAACTGGCTAGTCGTTGTTTCGGCCATTATCGGCACCATCGTTTTTGAATTCACCTGGACCATTGCGGGTGTCGCCTTACCACATATGCAGGGGGCGTTTTCAGCTACGACCGATCAAATTGCCTGGGTCATGACCGCCTTTGTCATGGGCAGCTCAGTGGCGATTGCAACCGTCGGCTGGTTCAGCGTTCGCTTCGGCCGTAAACGGGTATTTGCGCTGTCCATCGCTGGTTTCACTCTCACCCTAGTCATGTGCGCGACTTCCAACACGTTGCTTGAAGAATCAATTTGGCGTTTCATGCAAGGCGCGCTTGGAGCAGGCCTGATTCCGCTCGGGCAAGCAATAACCGTTGATGCTTTTCCCCGCGGGAAACACGGCCAGGCAACCGCGCTCTGGGGAACTGGCGTGGTGCTGGGCGCTGTCCTTGGACCTGTCGTCGGCGGTGTGATCGTCGAGTACTATAGTTGGCCGTGGATTTTCTGGCTGAACGTGCCAGTTGGCGTCACCGCTTTGATCGCGGTACTGTTTTTTATCCCCGAGATCGAAACAGAACCTGACCGACCCATGGATTGGTTTGGCATGACCACCCTTGTTTTGGCGGTGGGAGTTATTCAGGTGGTGCTAAATCGTGCTGAGCGTCTGGATTGGTTCGCTTCGCCTGAGATCATGATTGAGGCTGGAATGATCATGCTTGCGCTCTATCTCTTTGTTGCTCACAGCATCACAACCCGTAACCCCTTTCTTCGGCGAGAACTGTTTCAAGATAGAAATTTTCAGCTCGGCTTGTTTTTTTGCCTAGTTAACGGTGCCTTGGCGATTGTGCCGCTTGTTCTATTGCCACTACTGTTACAAAACATCGGTGGCTATCCGGCCATTAGCACGGGTGGATTGCTTGTCTTCCGCGGTATGGGATTGATTGCTGGCATGATCATTGTTGGCCAGATTACCAATCGCGTCGATTCACGCTATATATTGGCGGCTGGATTCTTTCTTATGTTCATATCGGGCTGGGGTATGTCAGTGTGGACGGTTGAACTGCCAGCCTGGGAAGTGATTTGGACCAACTTTCTACAAGGCGCAGCTTCCGGCGCCGTGTTTGTTCCTGTTACCACGCTTGCGTTTACAACACTTGCACCACGATTTCGCACAGAGGGATTCGCGGTGTTTTATACGGTTTTTTTTACCGGTAGTGCATTGGGCGTCGCCGGCATCATGGCCGTACATACTCGCACGGCGCAGATCAATCACGCCGTGCTCAGCGAACACATCAACCCGTTTAACGAAGTGCTCAATTATTCGTTCATTCCAAAGCTCTGGGATTTAAACGATCTATCTGCACTCGCTGCCTTGGACGTTGAGGTCACCCGACAGGCGACCATGATCGCCTATAACAATACGTTCTTCTCTATCGCCGCCCTCTCCTTGATTGTTATTCCGCTGATCTTTCTCTTTCGTCGATCAGCACGCGAGTCCTTGGCGGACCCATTGACTTAAGTAGGTCTGAGATCACGGCTGCGAGAAGGCCTTAAACATCCCCGAACCGACCTGATATCGTGTCGATCTCGAACGTTCTTGCTTCAAGGCCTCGGCGATCAAGAACGCAAGCTCCAATCCCTGAGAGGCGTTGAGGCGCGGATCACACAGGGTATGATAACGATCGCCTAACCGCTCTTCAGTGATAGCGTGGGCACCGCCCACACACTCAGTGACGTTCTGACCAGTCATCTCGATATGAATGCCACCAGCATGCGTGCCCTCGCTCGCATGAGCGGCAAAAAACTTGTTCACTTCGATGAGTATGCGATCGAAATTCCTAGTTTTATACCCCGTCTTCGATCGCACCGTATTCGCGTGCATGGGGTCGCAGGCCCATACTACTGTTCGTCCTTCATGCTGCACCCGGCGGATCAGCGGCGGTAATTTTTGATCAACGTGATCTGCCCCCATCCTGGTTATGAGTGTGATGCGTCCGGGCTCGTTATCCGGGTTGAGTATGTCGAGCAACTGGATGAGCTCGTCGGGCGTAAGCCTGGGACCGCATTTCACCCCGACCGGATTGTTAACACCGCGGGCGAATTCCACATGCGCGCCGTCTGGCTGTCGTGTTCGGTCACCGATCCACAACATATCGGCAGACCCGTCGTACCATTCACCCGATTCTGCATCCAATCGTGTCAGCGACTCCTCATAGGGCAACAACAGGGCTTCGTGTGAAGTGAAGAATTCTATCTCGCGGATTTGCGGCGTAGTTTCGGACGTGAGACCACAGGCAGCCATAAATTCCAGGGTGTCAGTGATACGATCAGACAATTCACGATAGCGTTCACTCTGAGGGCTTCCTGCTACGAAGTCCAAATTCCAGCGGTGGACTTGGTGAAGATCTGCAAACCCGCCCTGGGCAAACTTGCGTAGCAACGCCAACGTCTCCGACGCCTGGCGGTAAGCGGTCAACATGCGTTCAGCCTTTGGTCGTCGTGCCGCCGCATCGAACTCAGACCCGTTGATAATATCCCCGCGGTAACTTTCCAACTCCTGGCCATCGCGGATTTCAGTTTGCTGCGAGCGAGGCTTGGCAAACTGTCCCGCTAACCGCCCTACCTTAATGACCGGACACGCTGCCCCGAATGTCAAAACCACGGCCATTTGCAGCAATATGCAAAACGTATCGCGTATATTATTGGCGCTGAAATCGGCAAAGCTTTCAGCGCAATCACCGCCTTGCAGCAAGAACCCGTATCCGTTGGCAACACCCGCCAACGCCCGTTTAAGCCGGCGCGCCTGGCTAGCCAATACCAATGGTGGATAACCGCGTAGTGTAGCCTGTACACGTTCCAACTCGGCCTTGTCCGAATACTTGGGCAGCTGCGTCGCTGGCAAACTACGCCAACTGGTCGGGGACCATGTCTTCTTCATGACAGAAATACCTCAATTCAAATGGTGGCCTTATGGGGTAACTGGCGCGCCCGAAGAAATTTGATTCCTGAATCGTGAACGGTAAGTCGTGAGCCACAAGAAAAGGACTTGGTCGTCGCCTGCGCAAACCTACACGCCCTGATCTTTCTTCACGAGTCGTAGCGTCTCCTCGTAAATACGTCCACGGGGGCCGAGGGCAACAATTTCGATTTGCCGTCCATATCCAATTCGGTAGATAAGGCGCAAACGGCTCACCCGAACACTCCGCAAGCCTTCGAACTTGCCCCGAAGCAGTTTGCCGCTGCGCGAATCCTTCAGTCTAGCAGTGGAGAAGGGCGCCAGAAAAGAGTTGCGCCCCCTTTTGGTTTAAGAACGACGTCGCCACATGCACAAAACATTACGTTTGACACGTGCCCATCAACCGAACAGAATAGAATCTCTGCGGAAGGACCCTCATATCGTGCCTGCAACAGGCACTCCAGAATAAGAACACGGACAAGAATAAAATCGGTCTGCGTGTAGGGCGGGCCATAACTATTTTGTGTGGGTAAACCACCTCAATGGAGGTGCGGCATGATGCGAATCATTATTAGGCGTCTGGGTGAGACACTGTACATCGGCGACGACATCGAACTAACCATTCTAGCGATCAAAGATACCGAGGTGCGATTAGGGATCAATGCGCCAAATTCGATCACCATTGAACGTAAGGAAGCTCGTGACGACAACCATTAGGTCGAAGCTCATATTCTCGAAGACCCCCAATTGAACACTTATTTACTGGTACCGCGTGCAGAA
The DNA here is from genome assembly GCA_964194625.1 of Acidiferrobacterales bacterium. GTDB lineage: Bacteria > Pseudomonadota > Gammaproteobacteria > Acidiferrobacterales > SPGG2 > SPGG2. The sequence continues at coordinate 194 of CAXMNC010000042.1, read as the reverse complement.
AATAACGTGGGTAGGCATAGAGAACTAAAGGTGAGAACTGAGCGCTATGGTGTTCGATTACATCGAGTGCTTTTACAATCGAAAACACCGCCACGGCTATCTTGGTAACATCAGCCCGGCGGTCTTCGAGGAGCGGACATTAGGTCTTTACGAAACTGTCCATTAAGCAGGGGCAAAACCACCTGGCCGAAAGC
>CAXMNC010000041.1:0-2919 GCA_964194625.1 Acidiferrobacterales bacterium | reverse complement strand
GGATAGATAGATGGCAGCCAGGTTCACCTGAGCATCCGTGAATCCGGGATCGACCGCGAGGGTTTCTTCGTACTGCTGCTTCGCCTCGTCGAGCCTGTTGGCCTGCTGATAGGCCACGCCGAGATTGAAATGCGCATCGGTAGATTCGGGTTCGAGCCTGATCGCATTCTGGAAGCTCTCCAATGCCTCGGTTGTTCGCCCCAAGGCCAGGTATACCGTGCCGAGGTTCTGATGGGTGTTGCTGTTGTCCGGATCGATGGCCACGGAGCTCTTCATGAGTTCGACCGCCTCGTGGGGGCGATCACTCATGAATCGAGTCGTGCCCAGCAGCCGCAGTGCCCTGGCCTCGGTGGGGTCCGCCTGCAGCGCGGCCTCGAGAAGGTTCGACGCCTCCGTCCATTGCGATTGATGCATGTGAGCGATGGCGCGATCCAAAAGGGACTGGGACATAACTGGTAACCCGGAGTGCGTGAATCAAAGGGCCGGGCCGTCGGCCCGCAACGAGCGTACAGAGACCGGCGCGGGTCCGTCAATTGTCCGTCAGCCACGGGCGATGGCCTGCGGTAGAAACAGAATATTCCTGTCCATGGCGAATCGGCAGCGACGCGGCCACGGGGAGTTGACAGAGCCCGCCACAGTGCGACCGCCATCGACACTCGAGGATGTTGGCCCGCTGCCTTCCGCGATTCTCGCTCACCTCGGTCGGCGTCTGGCCACCAAGGGAGTTGTGACTTCGGCTTTCATTGTACTAATCGCGAAATGCCTTATGCACGCTACTTGTATGCCATACCCCAATTGGCTTGAGTTAGAATGTCACTACTGGCCTGCAGCGCAAGGAATGCTGGCAGCACTCCTCTAGCGGTGACGCCTCAGTGACAAATCGTGTCGTTTCACACTGTTGTGGGTTTCGATGGAAACCATTGCGGGTAGGTTTCTAGTAATTTGTGCGGCCGCGGTCGCAACTTCCGTCTGTACAGAGCAGGATAGATTGACGGCCCGAAATATTAAGACCAGTGGCCGACAAAACTGTCCTGGCAACCGCGCTCCAATGTACATACATGCTAACTATAACAAGTGAGTGGATTCCCTAGACAGTGCAATCCAGAACTCGCTCGCGTCCCTGTAGAGCATTCCAGTACCGCCTTGGGATTGGCGGCGGGAGAGGAGAACACCATGAGCAAAAAGAGTGAGAAAGAAAAGTTGCTTCGCAGGTTGCAGGAAGTCGTCGAAGACCTTAACGAGCTGGAATCCGAGGCACGACAGCTAGATTTATTTGACGAGTCAATTGTCGCAGCGCTTGAAGAGCGAATCGACAAGCTGGAAGCGGCCATAAGTGCTGTTGCGCTGATCTTGCGTACTACCGCAAATACCTGAAGCACACCCAACACGAGAAATGGGAGGCAGCGCTTTCCAGCGTGGTCGTGACTATCAGCTCAGGGCGGTGCGTTTGCAGGCCGAGAGCCCAGCCTGGCGCAATGCTGGGAGGGGGCCATCATTCCGCTCCGATGGTCGGGTAACAACGCGAGGGGAAGCGCAGCGAATCCTTGCCGGTCTATTCCTCTGACGCTTCCCCTGTATTGATCGCGAGATGGGCTTCGACCCAGATTAGACCTGGGTCCTTTTCCGCAATCTTATTGGCTTCCTCTACCGACAAACCATCTCGCTCGCCACCTGAGTCGGATGCATATTTGTTGAGGGTCATTTCGTGAACTGCGGCGTAGTGGATAGCTTCGTCACCCTTCAGTATGACTGTACTCACTAGCTCGTCCTCCCGTGAAGAGGCTCACAGGTTTGGACCAGCCACTCGGACAGGAGTTCGTCTCAGTGAGGGACCATGCAGTCCAGTCAGAATTCTTGTTATCCCCTTGCTGGTAATACTTCGGCTTTCATGGAAATATAGTTTCACCGAAAATTATTTGTATATTTCAGGAAAGCGTCGGGAGTTGGTTTTCCTCAGTGAGGGGCTTGGAAAACCGAACACCTCAACCCGGGGTCCCAATCCTATGCTGAAGGTTTGTTGAAAGCCTGCCAAATCTGATCCCACTGCCAGAACGAGGGGTAAATGAGCGCTAAATCGATGAGTTTATTGGCGCGCCCGACAGGATTCGAACCTGTGACCTTTGGCTTCGGAGGCCAACACTCTATCCAGCTGAGCTACGGGCGCGTGATTCCGGCGTGGGGCCGAGCGGGTAGCATAGCGGCCACGATATAGGGGTCAAGTCCGCATACTCGCCCTGCTCGGAGCTGCCCCGGGCCGCGTAGTCAGCTACGGCGGGTTGCCGCATTCGGATCGTAGACGGTACTCTTCCCGCTCCGCATAACCGCTGAATCAACAATGAATTCCGCACTCATCCGTTTCGTGGCCGGCTATCTCGCCGACTACGCCGCCCGTACCGATGCCGGCGACGGAGCGTGCGGGCGCGTGCAAATCGATGCTCAGCTCGACTCCTGCCTCGAGCTGCGCTTCGAGGCGGACCGCTGCCACGTCTAGTTGACCGACGCGAATGCGGTCGACTGCAACGTGAAAATTCCGTGGTTGCGGCTGGTGCAGCTTCTGGATGAAGAGCTCCACCCGCGGGACGCTCTGGATCTCGGAATGGTGAAAATCGACGGCGATCGACGACTCGGCGAGCGTGCTCTTGCGTGGCTGCACGACAGCGACTTCGGATGGCATGTGTACAAACAGGTACCCGTGTGGCAGCTGCAAGCCAATCTCGGCGAGAAGACATGCAGCGAGATCCGTACCTTCGCGAACGATGTGTACAACTACTCGTTGCCTGCGAGTATCGACAAGCAAACAGCTATCGGGAAACTGGTGGACCTGTTCCGTGCCGGACCGCGGCTGAGCGAAGAATTTCGCCGGCAGTATTCAGAGCCAACACACAAGAGCTGCATCCGATTCGATGCCGATCAGTTGCG
>CAXMNC010000040.1:0-7070 GCA_964194625.1 Acidiferrobacterales bacterium | reverse complement strand
GAGTTCGACGCGCCGGGCGGCGTGGCGGTCGCCGCGAATGGTGATTTGTTTGTGGTGGACTTTTACAACCAACGCGTTCAGCACCTGCGTGCCGACGGCAGCTTCATCAAGCAATGGGGTGAAACCGGCGAGATCGGTGTGTGGGCCGGTCAATTCAATTACCCCACAGACGTGGTGCTCGCCGCTGACGGAACGCTGTTCGTGGCCGACGGGTACGGAGATCGGGTGCAGGTGTTTGCGACGACTGGCAGGTTTCTGCGCAAATGGGGTGGGCCGTTTGCCATGAACATCTTCGGACCGTTCAACGGCTGGTTCACCACGGTAACGAGTATCGCGTTGGACCGCCAGGGCAATGTCTTCGTTGCCGACTTTTACAACAACCGCGTGCAGAAGTTTGCACCGGACGGCACGTTCCTGACCGCTTTCGGTGAATCCGGCCAAGGACCGGGCCAATTCGACAAGGCGATTGCGGTCGCCGTAGGGTATAACGGCACGGTGCTTGCGGTCGATTTTGGAAATAACCGGATCCAGAAATGGCGAAAAATCGGCCAATAAACCGTAAACGCTGCAACTGAGACACTGTAAACTGTAGCGATCCTGGTCGAGCTATATTCCTCACCCGGCGCTATCTGTAAGTAATCAATTAGATTAGGAACGTACCCATGGCTGCATACCATATCGGCGAGGTCGCGGGCAGGCTCGGCTTAAGTGCCGATACTCTGCGCTATTACGAAAAGATCGGGTTGCTGCCGCCGATCGGGCGAAATGCCTCCGGGGTGCGACTCTATAACGACAAAGACATCGCGCGCGTACAGTTCGTCCAGCGTGCGCAGAAGATGAACTTTAGCCTTGCGGAGATCGGCGAGCTACTCAGGATGCGCGACCGGCCGCAGCGGGCGCGCGCCGGCGCGCGCAAATTGACACGGCGGAAGCTTGATGAGATTGAGGCCTACCTCGCTGATCTGAAAACCCTGCGTAACGAATTGCAGTTGCTGCTCGAGCTGTGCGCGAGCAGCAATGACGGCTGTCCGATTCTTGAGAATATTGACGAGGGTGGCCCATCTCGAAAGGCCTCGCGCAGTGCTCACCGACAGCCGCAGAAAAACGGCTAATATATTTGCCTATTTCGGGGTGCCGTTCGACAAGCTCGGGGGCACCGATGAGCGTTATTAACGTGTCTTTTCGTTCCCGATTATGCGGAGTCGCCGAACGAAATATGTTTATCCCGATCCCTTTTCCTCCCGGTTTGGCTGAGCTCATGTTACCGGGCGGCGCTTCTCGTCATTTCGGCGTGGTGTCGGCGCCTGTGCCCAAACGAGCCGGCGTGTTGATCGCTTCTAGATATAGAAGGAAAGCACTGTGGTCATACTGCGCCAGACCTTTGTCATAAAGATCCTGAAACACGTCTCTGACCACTTCCACGATCGGCAGCATTATGTTGAGGTCGGCTGCTGTTTCGAGAACCGTATTGAGATCTTTGACGAAATTGCGAATTGGTGCGCCCGGGCGAAAGTCTCGCTTGATCATGCGACGACCATGTTCCTGCAGGACGCGGCTGTCGCCGTGACCACCTGACAAAGCCTCGGGAATTTGTGCAGGATCGGCACCACCAGAGCTTGCCAGCAGGAGCGCCTGGGCCACGCCGGAGATATTCACCGCCACCATGATCTGATTCGCGAGCTTCGCGATCTGTCCGCTGCCGGCCGGCCCGATATAGCTTGCTCGCCCCATCGGCTTGAAAATGCCAGCGGCTTCAGCGCGCTCGAAATCCTTTCTCTCTCCTCCAGCCATGATGGCCAGCGATCCCTCCGCGGCACCAAGGCTTCCTCCCGATACCGGTGCGTCGAGGTGACCCACCCCTTTTTCCTTCAGGAGCCTCGCGTGCTCCTGCGCCATCTTAGGGGGAATAGACGCCATATCGATGAAAACGGCGCCGGGCTTCATGTGATCCGAAGCACCGCTATCGAAGAACACCTCGCGCACCACCGGCCCGCTGTCGAGAATGGAAAGAATGTAGTCGGCCCCCTTGACCGCTTCGGCGGGAGACTCAGCGATGGAGCCCCCCGCCTCCAGGACTGGCGCTCCCTTGCTCGCGGTGCGGTTCCATCCCACGACATCGAACCCGGCGCGCACGAGATTGACAGCCATGGGTGCGCCCATAATTCCCAGGCCAAGAAATGCAATAGAGGCCATAATCAGTCTCCTGAACTGTTTACGGGACGTCGCAACGAGCAGGTGACATTACCGTCGTCGAAAACCATCTGGGTTCGCACTATGCCACCCATTGCCCAGAAACTAAAGTCGAGGGTAAAGGAACAAGTACTTGTAGAGGCCGGTCACCTCGTTCGGTCGATCATGATCACGATTCGCTGGTAGATCTTCACCGGGGCTAAGCGGTCAATTCTAGCAAGTTAGCAGGGCATTCCGAGACAAGACAGGCTCGCAAAGTCCATCAAGGCCAATGGCCGCTTCGAGTCGTTTCCGGACATTCACAAACGTCCGCTTTCGGCCAATAGCGGAAATTCCGATGGTCTTCGCATCCAGAACTTGAACGTCTGCTTCCTTATTGATTCTCTGAGCAGAGTCTGTCTACAGTTGACTTAAAATTCTCTAAGCAGTCTTCCTCCGCCAAGCAGGGGTTCAGAGAATCCATTTTCCCGAAGGGCGTGCCAGAGCAGCGTTACATTAATGCCGAGTATGGGTACATTGATCTCAGGTTCCAGGGCCTCAATCACGTTGGAAAGCGAGAAATTTGTGCCACATTGGACGATGGCATCAACTTTCTCCCCCGATTCAGCATCGTACACTAGCTCCTCTTTGATGATCTTTTCCTTGGCCCAATCCGGCACATGTCCGATGTCGATCGCGCTGCCGCAGCCCATACCGACGATGTTCGCCACTTCGAAGCCCAGCTGCTGGAAGAACTTCAGCGCGTTGGCGTTCCCGGTCGCGTCGAAAGGCGTCAAGACCGATATCTTTTTGGCGCCGAATTTCTTCAAACCAGCTGAAACCGCGTCGTGCCAGGCGGAGACGCCCAGATTTCCGGACAGTTTCGAGACATCATCGACCGGTGCCTTGGCTTCCTCCAGATTTTCAAGTATATGTTCCAACGACATTCCCATGATGAGGTACTCTGGTTCGGCCTGTAGCGCCTGAGTAGTGGCGGTTTTTAGTCCTGCCAAGAAATCATTTCGGTATTGCAGAACACCGACTCTATCGCCGACCTGGGGATTGGGTGTGATCACGTTGGTGGTATGTAGACCGATGCCCTTCAACGCTGGTTGATTCATGTAAATGATGGACCACAACTCGCTCTCCATGGATGTGTTGGTCGACGGAATGAACAGGCCGAATTTGCGTTTGAAAGAGCGGACATCAGGGTAACCTACACCAGTAGCCAAGGGATCGATGGAGAATGATTGTTTACCTCCTACCAACGTAGACGCCGGATAGCCTGATGTGACATCAGGGAGATAGATCTTTTTTCCAGAAAGGGCACCGATGATTTCACGGGCCCGATCCTGGGCAACAACCCCATTGGCGAATTTTTTCATCTTTTCGCTCATTAAGAATCTCCTTTTCGGGCACGGTGGGCGCACACCCGTGATATTACAGGGACCGAGAAAGTTAGGCGGCAACGGCGCTAACGCGAACTTTCAGCTGCGCGTGGCCGCAACGGTTGCGGCGAGATGATCGCTCAGCTCTGCCCATGCCGTTACACCGACCAGACCGGTAAACCTCTGTTGTGCCTTCTGCCAGTAAGGAAGCGCCTTAAGCAACGCCTTCCTGCCGCGCGCGGTTAGTCGTACTGATTTCCCGCGCTTGCCGGCGTCGCGGGTCTCGATCAAGCCATCGCGCTCCAGCGGGCGGATGTTGCGAGATAACGTAGACGGCGAGAGCACAAGTTGCCGCGCCAGGCCCACCATACTGAGTTCCTGTTCGACTGCTAGCGTTACCAAAACCACCACCTGCGTCGAGCGCAAGCCGGTGGGCTGTAAGATGTCGTCATACAGTTGCGTCACCACGCGCGAGGCCTTGCGCAGGTTGAAGCTTCCGCATTCACGTAAGACTTCACGGCAGGCATCGACAGTCAGGGTATCGTTGGGCGGGTTTGGCATACGCTCCGAGGTAGGTGCCGCTCGAATCACTATCGATTATACACAGGTCGCTTGACGTGTATAAGCATTGCATATACATTAATTCTCCCCATCATAAGGAGGAGTCACGATGAAAAACTACGCTATGGCTGTCCTCGCCGCTGGCTTAGTGCTAGGGGTAAACGTTGCGCCGGTGCAGGCTTTCGACTGTCCTAATCTAGCGAAGAGATGCAATGCCTTGGCCACTAAAATGGAAAAGCGCGGCAACACCGACAAAGCGAAGGTCGCGAAAGCCACGCAGGGCTGCAAAGATGCCCAGAGTCTCCACGAGCAGGGCAAGCACAAGGCCTCTGTGATCAAGGCCGGCGAGGCAATTTCGCTCGCGGGCGAGGCGGTCATGTAAGTAGCCCTAGCCTATTAGGTCTTCAAGCCAACATCCCTTGATGAAGTCCTCCGTTTAAGGCCCGATTTATTTACGGGCCTTTTTTCTTGCCGAGTGCAACGCGACCCTCGTTGGCTCGCGTACAACTCAAGTGGGAAGTAGAAATTCGACGACGACCTGATTGAGAACAAGTGAGTCGAGATACGCGCTCAGGGCTCGGTGGGTGGCGTCCTCATCCTCGCCGGTCAGGCGGGCGTAGCCGGCGACATCGGCGTAGAGAATGGCGGCGAGTTTGCGCTCTAAGGGCTCGGTACCCATGGGCGAGATCCCTTGGCCCTCAGCCGAGAGGAATGACTATATTACACCCTGGTCACGCTTTCGTCACAGCCGGTGGCACACAGCCAGCGCTTGGGACTGTTACTGACTCGAGAATCCAGGGACCACCTGATGCGAGACAGGAGGTCAGCCTCGCCGGCGCAAGACGCTCCCTTTTCAGAGGTTGCCCGAACGTCTGCTTTCGGCTGCCATTTCAACCGGTCGACGCAACACATGCGGCAAATCGTTCTGCCGGTGTCTCGAAGTCTAACGTTTTCCGAGGACGCTCGTTAAGCTCTCTGGCAACCTTGTTCAGGTGAGCCTGCGAGTAAACCGACAGATCTGCACGCTTCGGAAAATACTGTCTCAGCAGGCGATTGGTGTTTTCGTTTGAGCCACGTTGCCAAGGGCTTTGTGGATCGCAGAAGTAGACCTCGATATCCGTAGCCAAGGTGAAGCGCTTGTGGTCGGTGAACTCCTTGCCTCGATCCCAGGTCAGCGACTTATACAGTTCCCGCGGTAGTTTGTGCGCTTGCTTAATGAGCGCGTTGATGACGGTCTCAGTGTCCTTACTGGCCACCTTCGCTAACATCACGTAACGCGTATGCCGCTCCACTAAGGTCGCCATGTAGCTGTTATGGGACCCAGCCACCAAATCGCCTTCCCAGTGTCCAGGCACGGCCCGGTCTTCGACGCCAGCCGGCCGCTCCCTGATCGAGACCATATCCGGGATCTGGCCACGGCTGTCGCCTTTCGCCGTGGCGTGCCGGGAGCGACGTATCGGGCGCTGTGAGCGTAGGTGCTCGATGAGCTCCTTCTTAAGCACGCCGCGGGCTTGAACGAATAAACTGCGATAGATCGTTTCGTGAGACACGTGGTACGCCTCATCATCTGGGTACGTGCGCTTCAGCCAGCCGGCGATCTGCTCGGGCGCCCAGCTGTGCTTGAGCTTTCTCTCCACCGTCTGCCTCAGGCGCGGATGCATCGCCAGCTTACACGTCTTAGGCCGCAACACCTCCTTCCAGGCTCGCTTATCGGCTACTACCGCTCGATACCGCCTATTGCCACCGTTGCGATTGACCTCACGGCTCACCGTCGATGGCGCACGGCCCAGTGCGCTTGCGATCGAGCGGAACGAGCGCTCCGCAACAAGACCTCTCGAGATCTCTTCTCGCTCAGCCAGCGTGAGTGCAAGTCTCGAACGGGGTCTCGGCCGTGGACGAATGCCACCCGACGGCCTTATATGATTGAAAATGCATGAGGAGGGCTTCCCCAATGCCCGCCCGATCGACGTCAGCCCTTCTCCTTTCTGCCAGCGATCCCACAGCTCCGCACTCTGGGCCGCCGTGAACCCGACGCGCTTGTACTTTTTCTTCATTGCAATCACCTCACCTGTCCAAGGTAAAGTGTTGCATCGACCACTTGAGACCGCCGCCGAAAGCGGACGTTGGCTCTCGCGGAGTTGAAGCGACGCGGATGCCGCTAAGCGGCCGTCGTCCACCATGGGTGACTAGCCGCTCTTTCCCTCACTGCCGTCATTCACGGGAGCGCGGACTCATGTGCCAAGCCATGCTGTGAGCCTCGATCTTTCCCGGACCAACCCATCCTGATTGAAGTGGTGAACACAAAAAGTCGCCCATGAATCCTCGAACGCCATCTCCATATCACCCGTCACCGAGGTCGTGCCTTGTCCGATTTCTGCATAGGTAAACTCGAAACTGCCACTAGCGCGTGCCAGCGCAATGTGGAACGGTTCACCATTAAAGCGGTTGATTATCGGTTTGCCGGTGCTCCTCATGATGCCCGGGATATCGACCTTTGCGGTTCTGAGTTCCAAGTTCGCTTCAAGACCAATCGGCAGGAACAATGTCTCGCAAAATTCCGAGCATGTAGACGCGAATACGGAGAAAAAATTGCTCAATGGCTTACATCCTCCGCCTGAGATAATCGTTTCAAGCGCGATCCGTTGTGCTTCATCCGCACGTTCGTCGATTACGATCTGGCGTTTGCCATTTCCCTCCGCGATTTCGCCGGGCCACTTGTATAGCGCCGCCCAATTCAGCCCCGCGAGCGACGTATCGTTGAAATGCCCTTCAACGACGTTGCCAACGAAGGCCGACTGACAAAAACCATGGGTGCTCGGCAAGTTGAATTGGCAACCACAATTCACAGCGCAATTGCAGTTATCGTAAGTTTCGCTTTTGAATAGCCATTGATTAGCCATTTCCCCGATCCTCTGCTAAGCCGTCATTGAGCGTAAAGTGGCCGCCCAAGCT
>CAXMNC010000039.1:0-9838 GCA_964194625.1 Acidiferrobacterales bacterium | reverse complement strand
TCACTCTTATCGATACCCGCTACCCTTCCACTCGTGCCTACCTGCAGCGCCATATCGTGGGCCAGCAACCCTGGACCACAACCCACATCAAGCACATGTTCGCCGGCTCGTAGTGCGAGCACCGCCAACGTGCGTAACCGTTGGCGAACGATTTCTGGCGACAGATAGCTGCGCTCGGTAGCCCGCGCCGCTTTCTCATCGTACTCAATCATTTCGCCTCCTCCCCTCTAGCGCCCGCCCATGCACTGGCCACACCACCAAAGAACTTGAGGTTACATGAAACATCGACGGTGGTCCTCACGCTCTATCGTTAACTCGTTTCGTCCCGCCATCGCCAATTCCCGGGGACGTGATATTCTTGAACATCGTTTAGTCACATACCGAAACCTTTCTGCCTGTTCACTAATCAATCAATGGCGAACTATCATGACACAACCTATTAGCACCGAAACCCATGGCGCAATTCTCGTCGCCACCCTCGATCGCCCCAAGGCAAACGCCATCGATGCCGCCACCAGCCGCGAGATGGGGAAGGTCTTCCAGGACTTTCGTGACAATGAGGATCTACGCGTGGCCATCATGACCGGGGCCGGCGAGAAGTTCTTTTCCGCCGGCTGGGACCTAAAGGCGGCGGCCGAGGGCGAAGCCCCCGATTCTGATTACGGCGTCGGTGGTTTCGGTGGTTTGCAGGAGTTGTCTAATTTGAACAAACCGGTCATCGCTGCCGTCAACGGCATGGCCGTCGGTGGTGGTTTCGAGTTGGCGCTGTCTGCCGACTTGATTATTGCGGCGGAGCATGTCCGATTCGCCTTGCCGGAAATCAGTGCCGGTACCCTGGCGGATGCGGCGACGATCAAGTTGCCACGCCGGATTCCCTATCACGTCGCCATGGATATGTTGTTGACCGGCCGCTGGATGTCGGTCGACGAGGCCCATGGTTGGGGATTGGTTAACGAGGTCGTCGCCGCCGAAAAGTTGGTTGATCGAGCCCTAGAGATTGCACAGATGCTATCGCAGGGCCCAGCGCTGGTTTTTGCCGCCATCAAAGAAGTCGCAAGGGAAACCGAACACATGCCGTTCGCGGAGGCGCTAAGACGCACCATGCGGCGCGAATTCAAGACCGTCGACGTGCTTTATTCGAGCGAAGATCAGTTAGAAGGCGCGCGTGCCTTTGCCGAGAAACGTAAACCCGTCTGGCGCGGGCGCTAACGCCCGAGCGAGTGAGTTAGCGCTCGATGGACATCCCAATAGTCGCGTGACTGTACCGCGATATGATTAGACGGGCCACGTTACTGCGAAGCGTCCTCGGCGACAACCGCGACCGGCGTGGGCTCGCAATTGCGGCCGTTCCGGACTCGTTTCTTAGTGCCTTTGGCTTGGCGCAGGTTCTCCGCAAACCCATTCTCAAGCGCCAGTTCGCGAATACGCAGCCGTTGTGTCTGCGGAAACAGTTGCCCGCCAGCACGCAAGCCGGCGTAGCGTGCCCACGCCATCTGCTTTTTAGTGACCTGGTGCGGTTGATAATTGTCCATATCGCGCATCGTTATATCGCTTTCGAGCGTGATGGCCCCATCGGCGGCCGCGGCTTCCATTAACTCAAGCCCGGCGGCGGTGCGGGCGATGACCGCATTGGTACCTAGATCATCGTCCTGCCCTTCCCAGGTTGGAGACCCGCCGGGCCAGGTGTCGGCGGCGGCAATGTCGGCGGCTTCGCCAATGCCATCGGGGCAGACGTTGCAACGAAACGGCAGACTCCATGCGCTCTCATCCTCGCCCCAAAAATCGAGGTAGTTTCGTTCTACGACGCGACCGTCTTTGGTCTCCATGCGCGTCGGCCCGGGGCAACCGAACCCGCGATAGCGCAACGCAGACAAATTATCCATAGGCACCCCGAATTCCTCGAGGAAGCGACGCATCGCCTTGGGTTCCATATAGCCGCCACAAACCATCACCAGTTGATACCGACATAGCTCATCGACGCGCTTGTCATGCCGTGCGTAGTTTCGTACCGCTGCCACATCGCAGGGCTTACCGATAAACGCAAACGGTTCGGCGCGATCCAATACGGTATTGAGTTCGACCAGCGGGGCTGCCGGTCCGTAGCGCGACCCGGTGGCTTCAATCACATCGGTTTGGCTAAAACTCAAGTGGCGTTCGCCACAGGTCGGGAACTCTTTTGACGTCGCCACCTGGAGGATGAAGTTAACGCGTTTGGTTTGCAGCAAGTACATCCCAAGGGCGGTCAGCACACCGCCGGTCGACGCGCGATGGCGAATATCGGGATCACTGGCAAATGCCCGCACCACGCGTCTATACGCCCCCCAGACCTTGTCGTGCTGGGTACTTGGGTCAACCAACCCCTCAGGCAAGCCCTCAACGCGTATGCCCGGGCATACATCATAGATCTTGTCTACCGTCGCATGATCGATGTCACCCACAATGACCGGACGTTCATAGCCAGTCGGGGTCATCTCGACGCGCACCCGGTCCGGTCCGGCGATGGTTTGGCAAAGCCCGCAGCCGACACAAAGGCCTTGCTCGGATATACGATTCAGTCGTTCGGCTGGACTCATTGGGTCAACGCGTCTCGCGCTAGCTCCTGGATTGCTGACACCCCATGCTCGCTATGGTCGCTCAACGCCTGGTCGGTCATTAATGGGCCAGGCGTGTAACCACGACTCAGCAACCCCTGCTGAATAGACGCCACCAAATCGACATCCTCTTGCAGCGTGGCGCAGGCGCAGTCTAGTCGATGCTGACGACACCTGTACAGTCAGTACACCGCTGCCCCCGAGCCCTATGCGGACGGTATTTTCGGCTGGAAACGGCACTAATCTATTGATCTAATGGCACCTGCAAGTGAACTCGGAACACCGGCGGCTGACTACCATTCAGCTGTGCTATTGGACCGGGCTTACGCTGGCACACGCCTACCGATATAGACATCGGGGAGAAACAGCGCTGACTACGAGGCACCGACTCCGAAAGACCAAGGTAATCGCCACTATTGGTCCTGCCTGTGATGATGCGAACACCCTTCGCGAAATGATCGTCGCGGGTATGAACGTCGCGCGACTGAATCTGTCCCATAGCGATCTCGAGACCCATGATGAGCGATTGACGAAAGTCCGTCGCGTGGCCGAGGCGGTACAGGCCAACGTTGCGATAATGGTAGACACGCGAGGGTGCGAGATTCGAACCGGCGCGGTGGATGGCGGGGCGATAGAGCTCAAGCGTGGCCAGCAGTTCGCGTTGCACGCCGATGACCGCATTGGCAGTGTCGATGGGGTCTCGGTGTCACACAAGACACTATATGAGCACGTCAAACCACGGGAACGGGTTTTGCTCGACGACGGGCTCATGGAACTTAGGGTAACGGCAATCGAAGATCGGGTGGTGCGTTGCCGCGTCGAAAGCGGTGGCACCTTGCGCAATAACAAAGGGGTGAATCTACCCGACAACCCCGGCGTCCTTGATGGCTTAGATTCGCATAGCGACGATGACCTACAGTTCGCCGCCTCTCACGATGTCGAATACATAGCGGCACCGTTCGTTCGCAGTGCCAAAGACGTCGAGCGCATTCGAGCAAAACTCAAGGCATTCAACGCCGAGATCCCGATTATCGCGAAGATCGAGAACCACAGCGGCGTGGATAACCTCAACGAGATCGTTGCGGTCGCCGACGGCACGATGGTGGCGCGCGGCGATCTCGGCGTCGAACTGGGCATGGCGCGAGGTCCGACCATCCAAAAGCGGATCATCCGAACTACCGTAACAAACGGCAAACCAGTCATCACCGCCACACAGATGCTCGATTCAATGGAAAGAACCCCGCGACCGACCCGCGCCGAAGTCAGCGATGTAGCAAATGCCATTCTCGATGGGACGTCGGCGGTGATGTTGTCTGGCGAAACTGCGGTCGGTGCTTACCCGATCGAAGCTGTTCGCACAATGGTGGCGTTATCGCTCGAAGCAGAGACGGGCTTGCACGAATACGGGCATCTACAGCAGATACTTCCGCATCCGTCTCACGTGGTCACCGAAGCAGTAGCACAGGCGTCGATCACCATGGCCAATCACCTGGAGGCAGCTGCGATCATTTCTCTTACGGAGACAGGTTTCACGTCACGTCTCATTTCGAAGTATCGCCCCGACTGCCTTATTCTCGCCGTTACTTCGTCGTTACCGGTCGTACGACGTCTGGCCATGAATTGGGGTGTGAACCCAGTGCATTACGAAGGCGATGGTTCAGATGAAGACAAAATTCAGTTCGCGATTAGGCATGCCAAGCAACTCGATCATGTGCAAACCGGCGACGTCATTGTTGTTACCGCTGGACACTCTCGCCAAGCCGGTAGTACCGACATGATTCGGGTCTTAACCGTGGACTAGCGGACGTGGGAGCTGACCGGCGGAAGTGAAGATCAACCGATTCCACGCTTACTGGGAGCTGAGGTTGTTTCGGGAACTTGCACAGTTCCCGCCCAAACAACCCGATTGCGACGTAGCAACCGGGAATATTATTCCTTTCCCGGGGGTTCGCCTTTGAGGACGCAAGAGTGCGCCTAACTTTTCTGGCCCCGCCTTTGTGCGGGGCTTTCTTTTCCCAACGGTGGGAAGAGGTACTATGGATGACGGTACGCCGCGAAATGCCCGATATGGGATGTTATGAGGCAATCCTGCCGTATATCTCCGGCACCGGCATCCTGTCACAAGCCCTTCTATCGAATTGCAAGAAAGATAGAGTCCGGCAAAATCTACTACGTGTCCTCGGAAAGGACACTCACCACGCCCGCAGAACTCCATACCAGAGAGCATTCAATGCCTTAGCAAAATAGAATGCGTCTACAAACCTGCTAGACTTGAGTATGGGATACGGAAAAGGCGTGACACACGGAGTGAGTGTGTAGCTGGCGGTATTCGTGTCGCACATCCCGTTCGGAGCTTCTGACAAGGATTGGACCTTGTCGAGCTACCTGCTTACCGGGTTTTAAGGAAAACACCCTGTTTGTCGATTACTGGCCAGACATTGCGTCTGGACCGGAGTGGCGTCATGAATGTTTGTGAGCGCGGTCGAGCAAACGGCGGTTTTACGCTTATCGAACTGCTGTTCGTGGCCGTGCTAATTGCTGTGTTATCGGGCATCGCAATCCCTTCCTATCTCAACTATCGCAGCAAGGTCAGGTTGGCAGCTCACGGCCAATTCGTCCTCGAGACGCTGAGACTGGCGCGTATCGAAGCCGTAACGCGCAGCATACCGGTCAGCGTGTGCGCGAGCACCAACGGCATCGGCTGCACGGGCGCACCTTGGGAGCAGGGTTGGCTCGTTTTCTCCGATGAGGGTCTACCGGGGATAATCGATGGTAGCGATACCGTACTGCGTGCAGTCGGCGCCTATGAAGGTGGTGTGACGTTAGATGTAAATATCACAAAGGGTAGTAATTATTTCCAGTTTGATCCCGCCGAGATCAAAGTTGTCAACGTGGACCCGCTTAAGCCCAACAAAAGATATGTCTATGCCCAGCTAGCGTCGGACCTAGCGGGTGACGCAGTGTTAGCGATGCTCGGCATCAAGGACGCCCTTGCGAAAGGAAAGAAAGATCGCCGCCGAAAAAAATATAAGAACCTCTGCTCAGGGCCGGCTGCCGCGAAAAACCCGCACTGCAAGGAACCGCTGGCGGTTCTAGAGTTCTGTCATGACAGTCGCAGTGGCGAAACGGGTACTGCCGTTCGCGCCGTGCCCAGCGGCGAAGGCGTGACCGAGGAAATTGACTGCGAGTAGACTGCCCACCGGCCCAAGTCGATTCGGCCTCACTGACAACACCCATTTTTCCTCTAGACAAAAAAGCCCCGCGAAGCCCCATCTATCGAATTACAAGGCCTTTCTGGATGACGACCTGACCGCAGAGCGGCAGTACACTGCGATTGAGACGTTCAATTGTCGTTAGATGCCAATATGAACAAAGAGTATATATTTCTACTAATACTCTGCTTTCTACTAGCCCAGGTAGGAAATTACCTGGCTCATAAAAAGAAAAATATAAAAAGATCCCAGCTTGGCGTTATAGCGATCGGTCTGTTGTCGGGACTTGCAAGCTCCTTGCTAGTATTACTGCTGATTACATTTGTACCTTTGTATATGTTTGTTATAGGTATAGTCGTTAGCCTTACATATTCTTATTTCATGGCTGATGCAAAGGCATTTCAGGGGCTCCGGTGATCTTGGCATCTAACAAATCATTCGAGTACACTCCTTTGGGGCCGGACGCGCAAAAACCGCGCGCCGCTTATTGGAATCGTTAGAAAGCATCACTCTGGTGGGGCTCACCTATAGAGTCGTCGATGTTCCCACGGTGGCATAGGATTGTTTTCTCGCCACAACCCTAGTCTTTCATCTCGTGCCTTGTTTTCAGCCTCGGCATAAAGCCGCTGGTCTTCCAGACTTTGTTCGTGTTGGTATTTCTTGTAGTGCCAGGCAAACCCAGCCTTAACTTGTTCTAGACAAGCATCTACGCCGTTCACCAGGACCTTTCCACAATGCGGCCATAGCGACCCCGCTTTTGGTATTCAACCGTGACTTGTTGGTCCGCCACGATTGAAGCTAAGTGCTTGCGGGAAGCTAATCCATACGCCTGCTTTCGTTCAGGCGCATCGATCCCGGCTAAACGGATTTTGTGTTCCTTATAGTTGGCGTCGAGGACGTAGAGGATATCGCCATCCGTAATCTTGACGACCTTGCCGGTGAGGGTATCGGCAGAGGCTGGTATGGAGAGAAATACGAAGAAAAAAGGCGCAATTAACCGGGGTGCCATTTCCTAGTCCTTAGAATCCTACAATGTAAGAGCCCCACAGTCGTATTGTAATTGGGCTATCTTTGCATTCCTTACGGGCTTGTGCTGTGATGGTTACGCCTTACGACGGGTGATGGATTGCGGACGACTTAGTTTGCACTCAAGCCTGCCCGAATTGCACAACCGCTAACGATGATCCCTCACCACCCGCCAGTTTGTTGTCCTTTCGTTTTATGAGGGGTCTTGCCCTCCACTTCTCGACGAACCCAACGAATAAGGAGGCGCAAACCATGCCAAGCATTCGACGTTCTGACACCGTTCTCCTGATCTTCCTCACGAGCTTCCTCGCCTCGGCTCTCTTTTGGGTTGGTGCCGGCCCTGCACGGGCCCACACTGGCGACCCTTGCCCACACACCAAAAACCCAGACCATAAACACTGCGGTGGTGGCGGTGGTGGTTCCATCCGGGTGACCGTTACCTTCCGGGATGCTGGTTCCTCGCCGCCCCCGCCGGACCGCCTGAGGAGCGATGACTTGGGAGACTACGTCGACAAAGAGGATAAGGTGAGCACGGCCATCGATACCCCAGGACACTTTTTTATGAAGCTAACCAAGGGCGCTCAGCCGGTAAACCGGACGCTGTTCTTGGATTTTAGCGACTGCGTTTTGGGCCCGTGCTTCCCGCCTTTCCCTGAGGGTTCCTCCGGGCCGGCGAACGTGGAAACAGCTGGCAGAAACCTGAGAGAGATGGCCGTGAACGATACCAGGTTCGACTTGAGCCTGAGGGTGGCGTTTAGTGTAGGGGGCGGCATTTGGCACCTCTTCTTCGGCCCCCCCAACGTCGTCGTGAACTCGGATTGCCCGGGCAGCTCCAAGATTGACGTAACCCGAACTGGTGCCGATACCTGGGTGATCGGAGCGGGGCAGAACGCCGTCGCCTGTCTGCTGGAGGAGATAGCGCCCAGTGACTTGATACTCAGCGGGCAATACTTCATGCCGTTCCAGATTACGGTGCAGAAGAAGTAGGCGGCCCGGCGGGCTCTAGGAACTGGCCCGCCCCGTGCGGGCCTTTTTCTTTCCAGCGCGGATTGCTACCGTGATGAATCGGCCACTAGGAAGACAGGAGGCCCACCATGCCCTACTACCTCACCCTTTTCTCGGCTTCGGCCTTCGCGTTACGTCGCCGTAGGTAAGCAAAAAGGATGAGTCCGCCGGCAACAAGTGTTAATCCCTCGGTCAGGGCAACAACATTCATTTACACTCGCCTCGGAAATTGCTGATCATATGAGGCTGCGACCATTCGGCGACCGGCAGGTAGTCCACCGGGTTGATGCCATGGGCGCCGGATGCGAGGACCTCTTTGATCACATAGGGGCGACCGTCGGGTGTGGTGTCGTACATCAGATCGATCGTTTTCGGGGTAGCATAAGGCGTATGGTCGGGCGCTAGCACCACCAGCACCTCGGGCTTGAGGTGGCGCGTACGGTTCCTTGTCCTGATTACCCCAATCTCTCCGGTATTGAGCCTGACGACGCTGCCGATTGGAAACACGCCCATACATTGGATGAACTGCTCCATGAGCACCGGTTCAAAGTCCCTTCCGCGCCACTCATACATCTTGCCCAGTGCCTCAAGCGTCGCGATGCCGGCATGATAGACCCGGTCGCTGGTGATGGCATCGTAGGTATCGACGATGGCGCCGATGAGGCCGAACTCGCCAATCTCACCCCCCTTGAGATGGTTGATATAGCCGGCGCCGCCGTAGCGTTCGTGATGTGACCGGGCAACCTCGATTGCGGCCGGCGCGAAACCCTTGGCATCTTCCAGCATCGCCACACCGAGCGGGACGTGGCGCTTTATGATTTCAAGTTCCTGCTCCGTCAACCGCCCTGGTTTGTTCAGGATCGCCGACGGGACCTTCATCTTGCCGAGGTCGTGCATGAGGCACCCGATCCCGAGGACATTAAGCGCGTCGGTGTCGTACCCCAGGTGGCGGCCAAAGGCGAGCCCCAGGATACACACGCGCAGGGAGTGCTGCGCCGTGTATTCATCCTTGCGCTTGAGATGGGTGAAGCAGACGAGCGCATCGGGGTTGCGCAGCACGCTTTCGGCCATCGCCGCCACGACCTGCTTGGCGCCCGCCGTATTGAAGCTCCTGCCCAGGCGGGCGTCTTCAAGTATCTCGTAAAGTAGCGCGCTCGCCTGGGCGTGGGTTTCTTTGATTGCCTCGACTTCTTCATCGAGGATGGTTTGGTCCTGATAGACCCGTCGGGACCGGGCAGGCGTGTGCGTGTCTTCCACTAGCGCCAAAAGAGGCGTGCGGCCGGCCTTCTTGGCGACAACCGCGCTCGGGCGCGCCGGCGCGCCCCGGGCCCGCGCACGCGGGGCGCTGTCCGGGTCGGAATCGACAGCGATATAGACGTACTGGCAGTACTGGCGAAGCTGACTGAGTTCCGCTTCGCCTGTGATCTCGAACCCTTGAAACAGAAAGGGCGTCTCAGACCACGGGCGGTCCAGGCCGCAGACATACATGCCCGGCTTCAGGCCCCCGATAAACACTTTCTTTGGCATGAATGCACCCGTCTCTTAGCAGGATGAGGCCGACGCGCACGGACTGCTGCCAGCCCTCCAGCAGGCCTGGCCCCTCCGTGGTCAAACGGTCGCCATAAGGTTATGAATTTTAACGACTAAGCGTGCGCGCTCCGTCGGTCCAGCATCAAGCGCTATCAGTAACTATAGTCCGAAAACAGCGCCTTGTGGCGGCCTGAGAGGGTTTCCTGATCGGCAGGGGGCAGCATGCTAGCCATCGAACCCAGCCAGATCTTGTCTAATCTGGAACGGGCGTGGGAGCTAACCGATGGAAGTGAAGATCAACTCCTGTCTACCATGATGCAAATTTCGCAAGTGGTGGCACAACAGTTCAACAAACAAGCACAACTGAAAGGGAACGTTAGATGAATATATACGTTGGCAATCTGTCCCATGACCTGACAGAAGATTACCTCAGAGATATGTTTTCTGAATTTGGCGAAGTGTCGAGTGTAAACA
>CAXMNC010000038.1:0-2220 GCA_964194625.1 Acidiferrobacterales bacterium | reverse complement strand
TCTCCGCCATCCATAAGCCTTAAGTGTCTGTTACTTAGGCTTTATATCTTTAAAACTTCAACTTATCTACGGATCTATAGACGTTCGAGGTCTGGGTTCCACACTTTTTGATATCATTTTATCAAGCCCTCAAACTGCATGGTCTAATTTCTCGTAAGCGGACGCTCAGAATGTAAAGCTCAGAGGCAATCTTCGGCCATTTGCAGACTCTCACCTTGCCGAAGGAGGGGGAACACTGGTCGCTCACGACGGTGCGGGAAATGTCGGCCAAAAAAGGCTGATGTTTGAAGTGCTACCGGATCGGTGCTATTTATAATAGTATCTGCGGTTCAGGCTAATTCCATACTGTTCCATTGAAGAAGAGGAAGCGCTATGAAATTCCTTGAAAGACAGCTGGTTACCTATACGGCCTGGTTATGCCGGACTATTGGCGTCACCCCGCGCCAGGTCAACAAGATCCGCGTTGATAACGGCTATTCATTCGTACCGCGGCCCGAAGGCGCGCTCGGCAACTATTATTGATCGGAGCCCCTAAACCCCGGCAGGTGGCTAGGGGATTGGGCGTATCCAGCAAATCCAAGGCGGACCTGCTCCTGTCGGGCGCCACGGCCAGCGCAAACCGAAAACCACCGAATGTCCGCTTAGGGTCTATTCTGTTGAAAAACTCGAAAATTATGGAGTGCTATTTTTCAGCAGAAAGTTAAAGTTTATTGAACTTCCCGCTGCACATAGCCCGGCAGCATCCTGCCTTCCTCGGCCAACTGCTGCCTGAAAACCGGGTAGTGCTTCGACACCAACTGATAGAGTAGCGTCTTCTCGGGTCGATGGCGCTGATAGAGAAAAGCACCGGAGGCCTCACAGGCGTTCCTTGCCTTGTCAATGGTGGACATGATTCGCTTCCATGCGATTCAGAGTGAAATTCGAGTCTAGCGCTGGTTGATCATTTGGGCAAATTCGATCCACCCAATACCGGCGGTATGTAAAGGGCCGGTTAGGGTCGTGATTTCAACCGGTGGATGCAACACATTCATTAAACTTTTCTGCCGGCGAGTAAAATTGTAACGTTTCTCTGGGTCGTTCGTTAAGTCTTCTTGCCACTGCATTCAGTCTGTTCTGATGAACGCCTGAGAGATCCATGCCCTTTGGGAAGTACTGCCTCAACAGACCGTTGGTGTTTTCATTCGACCCACGCTGCCAGGGACTTTGGGGGTCACAGAAGTAGACTTTGACGTCGGTCGCCAAGGTAAAGCGTTGGTGATCCGCCACCTCTTTACCACGATCCCAGGTGAGTGACTTGTAAAGTTCTCGCGGCAGTTTGTGCGCATGCTTGATGAGTGCGTTGATCACCGTCTTTGTATCTTTGCCCGACACCCTGACCAACATCACGTAACGAGTATGCCGCTCAACCAGCGTCGCGATCTGACTGTTGTTGCTACCCATAATCAGGTCGCCTTCCCAGTGACCGGGAACCGCTCGATCCTCGACACTCGCAGGCCGTTCACGGATCGATACCGTGCCGGTGATGCGGCCGTGGTTATCGGTCTTCTGCGTATGGTGACGTGAACGGCGCATGGCGCGAGTCCTTCTGAGATGCTGCAGAAGCTCTTTCTTCAGCACGCCCCGTGCTTGAATAAACAGGCTTCGATAGATGGTCTCGTGTGACACCGTAAAGTTCTCGTCGTTGCGGTACCTGCGCTTCAGCCAACCGGCGATCTGCCGCGGTGCCCATTGCAGCTGCAGCTTACTGGCCACGATGCGTGCTAACGCATTATTCTGTGCCAGTTTACAGATCTTGGGTCGATGTGCTCGATCCCAGGCAGACTGCTCTGCATCGATGGCACGATACTGTTGTCGTCCACCGTTACGCTTGATCTCCCGACCGATTGTTGATGGCGCACGCTGTAACGCGGCAGCAATCGAACGCAAAGACTGCCCAGCGACGACGCCGCGCGAGATCTCTTCACGTTCGGGTAACGTCAGCGCTTGTTGTGAACGCCGTCTTTGCGGTGGACGGATACCGCCCGTTCTTGCCAAAACTCCTGCAATCGAACCGTGACTGCGATCAAAAAGGCGTGCTATTGAATGCAAGGAATCGCCTTTCTGCCAACGATCCCACATCAAGGCTTTGTCTGTCTCGGTGTAATAGATTCTCGGTCGATACTTCATTTACAACATCCTCCTCTCTATAGTTAGAGATTAGGTGTTGCATCCACCGGTTGA
>CAXMNC010000037.1:0-5413 GCA_964194625.1 Acidiferrobacterales bacterium | reverse complement strand
CGAAATTACAGGCCAAGAGCTGGCTTACAGAAGCACCGTTGCGCATGATCATGAACAACCTCGACCCCGAGGTAGCAGAGAAACCGGATGAACTCGTGGTCTACGGCGGTATTGGCCGCGCCGCCCGCAACTGGGAATGTTTTGACAAGATTATAGAGACCCTAAGGGCACTGAATGACGACGAATCGCTGTTAATTCAATCCGGCAAACCGGTAGGTGTATTCAAGACCCATAGCGATGCCCCACGCGTCTTGATCGCAAACTCCAATTTGGTTCCTCACTGGGCAACCTGGGAACACTTCAACGAGCTCGACAAGAAAGGTCTGATGATGTTTGGTCAAATGACTGCCGGTTCCTGGATCTATATCGGCAGTCAAGGGATCGTACAAGGAACGTACGAGACATTTGTCGCTGCTGGCAAACAGCATTACGACGGCAATCTCGAAGGTCGATGGATACTCACCGGTGGCCTCGGTGGCATGGGCGGCGCTCAGCCGCTGGCGGCAACCATGGCCGGCGCATCAATGCTTGCGGTCGAGTGCGATCCAACGCGCATTCAGAAGCGTTTAGACGCCGGCTACCTGGACCAGATGTCCAGCGACCTGGGCCAAGCACTCGCCATAATCGAAGACGCTTGTAAGCGAGGAAAGGCGATCTCGGTTGGCCTTCTCGGTAACGCGGCTGAGGTTTTCCCGGAATTGGTAAGGCGTGGCGTGCACCCGGATATCGTCACCGACCAGACCAGTGCGCATGACCCGCTGAACGGTTACTTGCCTGCCGGCTGGACCCTGGAACAGGCAGCTACCCTGCGACAAACGGATCCAGACACCGTGGTCGAAGCCGCTAAGCAATCAATGGCCGTTCAGGTGCGGGCCATGCTGGATTTCCACCACATGGGCATACCAACGGTGGACTATGGCAACAACATCCGACAGATGGCCTATGAAAAAGGCGTCAGCAATGCCTTCGACTTTCCTGGCTTTGTACCCGCCTACATCCGCCCACTATTTTGTCGCGGTGTGGGCCCGTTTCGCTGGGTGGCATTGTCCGGTGAGGCCGACGACATCTACAAGACCGACGACAAAGTGAAGGCACTGATACCCGATGATACGCACCTACATAATTGGCTGGACATGGCACGGAGCCGCATTCATTTTCAAGGTCTACCGGCGCGTATTTGTTGGGTCGGGTTGGGCGACCGGGCGCGCTTAGGGCTGGCCTTCAACGACATGGTGGCAAGCGGTGAACTCGAGGCACCGGTGGTCATTGGTCGCGACCATCTCGATTCAGGATCGGTGGCAAGCCCCAATCGCGAAACTGAGGCCATGCGTGATGGTTCAGATGCAGTATCGGATTGGCCTTTCCTAAACGCACTCCTGAATACCGCCAGCGGTGCCACCTGGGTGAGCTTCCATCACGGCGGTGGCGTCGGCATGGGCTTTGCGCAACATGCCGGTCTCGTAATCGTGTGTGACGGTAGTGAAGCGGCAGCGCGGCGAATAGAGCGCGTTCTCACCAATGACCCGGCAACCGGTGTCATGCGCCACGCCGATGCAGGTTACGAGACTGCCAAGCAGTGTGCCCGCGAACACGGCCTCAACCTGCCGATGCTAGACGACTAAAGATTCTTTGAGGGCATAACCACCTTCTTTTCTCCATGCGCCTTGAGATCCAATTCAACGGCGTTGATGGCTTCTTGCAGGCCAATATCGAGGGTGTCCACATCGTCTTTGGAAATGAAGCGAATTTCGATGCTAGACATATTGATTCTCCACAGCGTATGGTGTGGTACTGAAGTCACCTTGATCAGCAACGTACTAGCATAACAAAAAGCAGCGCTCGGCCATTGAATACTGTGATCGCAATTGATGGTCAATCTCTAAGTCTTGCGCAATTCCAGACCGTAGTGCGGGACAAGACCGCCAGCGAACTTAGCCCCGCCGCCCGGCAACGCGTAGTCGCCGGTCGAGCGCTCGTGGAACGCGTCCTAACCGAAGATAAAGCCGTTTATGGCGTCAACACCGGTTTTGGTCATCTCTCTGATGTTCGCATTGCCGCAGACAAACTGGCCGTACTGCAGGAGCGGTTAATCATCAGTCACTGTGCCGGGGTTGGCGATGCCCTCCCCGATGCCGTCGTACGCGGCATGCTGTTGTTACGCGCAAACACGCTTGCCCGGGGCCATTCCGGCGTACGCCCGGATGTGATCGACTCATTGCTTGCCTTGCTTAATGCCGATGTCTTACCGCTGGTGCCTAGCCGCGGCTCGGTTGGCGCCAGCGGTGATCTCGCGCCGCTCGCTCACCTCGCGCTACCACTGCTCGGCAAAGGTCGTGTACGCATCGCTGGCAAAGAACGAACCGCAACCGAAGGACTTCGCAAGGCGGGCATAAAACCGCTGGTGCTACAGCCGAAGGAAGGATTAGCTTTGATAAACGGCACACAGGGTATGACGTCGATTCTGGCTTTGGCGGTAATCGACGGTCACCGACTAACTCGCATCGCGGATCTTGTCTCAGCGATGTCAACCGACGCCCTGCGTGGTACTGACACCGCGTTCGATAAACGCCTGCATGCATTGCGGCCTCACCCAGGTCAACAGGCGAGTGCCGCAAACCTGTGGCAGTTGCTTCAGGGTTCGGATATACGCGAATCGCACCGCCAGAATGACGTCCGGGTGCAAGATTCTTATAGCGTGCGCTGCATTCCGCAGGTCCACGGCGCCGTGCGTGATCTATTGGTTGACGCGGAAACTAAAGTCGCGATCGAGATGAACGCGGTAACCGATAATCCGCTCGTGTTTCCGGAAGACGGCGAGATTCTTTCTGGCGGCAATTTTCACGGTGAACCCATGGCACTAGCCGCCGATACGCTCGCTATTGGCTTGTCAGAGTTAGGTGCGATTAGTGAGCGACGCATGGAAAAGCTTACCAATACCGCCTTCTCCGGTCTGCCGCCGTTCTTGATCAAGGATGCCGGCCTAAACTCTGGGTTTATGATGGCGCAGGTGACCGCCGCCGCACTGGCAAGTGAAAACAAAACGCTGTGTCATCCAGCAACCGTTGATTCCATTCCCACGTCGGCCGACAAGGAAGACCATGTTTCCATGGGCATGTGGGCGGCACTGAAGTTGCAGCAAGTTTTGAACAACAGCACCCAGATTCTCGCCATCGAATTGCTGGCGGCCGCTCAAGGCATCGATCTGTTGCGGCCGCTCAAGTCGAGTCCACCACTCGAGCATCTGCACGCGGCAATACGAAAGCATCTGCCGGTCTGGACGCAAGACCGCGAAACGGCCGCCGACATCGCTGTAGCTCTGCAATTCCTAGATGAGATAGACCCGATCATCGCCGACCTGCGCTGACGCAAGTCGCTAGCCTAGCAAAGCCAGAATGTTGTCGGCGCTACTGATTTTAAATTCCCCCAGTGACTCCACGTTGACAAATTTAACAAGCCCGTCGTCGACCACCATTGCGTACCTCTGCGACCGTATGCCCATACCGATCTCGGTGCGATCGTGCTCAAGACCGATGGCGCGGGTAAAAGTGGCGCTGCCATCAGCGAGCATCAGGATCTTGTCGCCCACATTTTGGTCGTTGGCCCATGCGTTCATGACAAAGGCGTCGTTAACTGACAAGCAGGCGATGGTGTCCACGTTCTTGCTACGAATGGCGTCTGCATTAGCGACGAAACCGGGAAGGTGTTTCGCCGAACATGTCGGCGTATAGGCGCCCGGAACCGCGAATAGTACGACGCGTTTGCCGTTGAATATCTCATCGGTTGTAATGGGTTTAATGCCGTCGCTGGTCATATGCCGCAGCGTTATGTTTGGGATCTTATCACCCACCTTTATTGTCATTCGAACACTCCCTCATGGAATCAGTACGGTTGAACCAGTCGTTTCGCGTGCTTCGAGGGCACGATGGGCCTCGGCCGCGGCGCTTAATGGATAAGTCTGATTGACCTCAATCTTGACGGCGCCAGCACCCACCACATCGAAAAGGTCTTGCGCCATGGTGACAAGATCCTCACGTTTAGCAGCGTAAGTCATCAGCGTCGGTCGCGTTAAAAAGAGCGAGCCCTTTTTACTCAACACACCGATGTCAAACGGGGGAACCACACCGGAGGACTGTCCAAAGCTTACCATGCATCCGAATGGCCGCAGACAATCGAGCGAGCGCATGAACGTGTCTTTGCCGACGGAGTCATACACCACCGGCACCCCCTCACCTTGAGTGATATCACGAACACGTTCGACGAAATCTTCCCTCGTGTATATGATTGGGTGGTCGCAACCATGGTCGGCAGCGAGTTTGGCCTTGGCCTCGGAACTCACGGTACCGATAACGGTAGCGCCAAGGTGCTTGGCCCATTGACAAGCAATAAGTCCAACACCACCGGCGGCAGCGTGAAACAAAACGGTGTCGCCCGGCTTCACATGGTAGCAGCTTCGAAGTAGATAACGGGCGGTCATGCCCTTCAGCATCATGGCCGCTGCAGTTTGATCATCGATACTATTAGGTATCGCTATTAACCGGTCCGCTGGTAGCAAACGTTGTTCGACGTAGGCACCCATGTCGCGACCATAGGCCACCCGGTCTCCCACTTTGATATCAGTAACGCCGGGCCCGATCGCGTCGACAATACCGGCGGCTTCCATCCCCGGTACAAACGGCATTTGCGGGCTAGGATAGGTTCCCTGGCGAAAGTAGACATCGATAAAATTAAGACCAATCGCCGCGTGTCGAACGCGAATCTCACCTTCTTGCGGCTCCCCAATATCTACGTCTTCCCAACGCAAGACCTCGGGACCACCCAACTCATGTACACGTATCGCTTTTGTCACCGTTTCCTCCTATTTTCCTAGGCCTCACCAAGGCCGTATCCACCTGACCCGTGGCGGCACAATAATACTCTGTATAGCCATTGGAATCGCACATAACTTCCTGATTTCGCTGGCACGCATATTGCAATTTCCCTATTTGACGCACGGGTCACTCTCAAGCAGTACCGGTTCGGTGCCGATATGGGTAGTACGGCTCGACGCGTAAGGGGGTGCGCGATGAAAGAGCTTACAATCGCTCTGTTGATGTGGATCAGTAGTCATACGCCAATGACGTATGATGGTTCCCATTCTCCTAACGTGGTCACGGTTCCCCACGAGCGCCTTGTTCATATTCTTTACGAAGGTGACCTTCCCCAAGGCCTTGACTCCGAAACTGTTAGTGTCGCTGGTCTGTATAATTTTCACGATGGCAACATCTATCTGCTGGAAGACGAGGACCTAACTACAATCGAGGGCCAGGCTGTGCTGATACACGAGCTTGTGCACTATCTCCAGTACTACCACGGTATCGACAAACAAGTTGAGTGTATGCGTGAGCTAGAATCCGCCGCCTACGCGGCTCAGGCC
>CAXMNC010000036.1:0-7464 GCA_964194625.1 Acidiferrobacterales bacterium | reverse complement strand
GCAGCCGTAGTGATCTTGAATGAGATGAAGATGTTCAATTAAGAGATCACGTTGGCGCGAGCGTTCGCCCAATAGCGCTTGTACCTCTTCTAGCGCATCGATGTCGACTTGGCGCCCTTTCGGTTGGAAGCGCGCATACCGACGTGCGGAACCTGGATGGCTGTATTTTTTGACCTGCCCCATCTCGGGTGACTGCCAGTTCTATACTAGGCTTACGATTTCAGTTCAGTGTTTCATGGCCTCGAGTAAGGTGGTGCCTAGACTCGCGGGTGAATCGGCAATATGAATGCCAGCGCTCTTCAGTGCCTCAATCTTATCATCAGCGCCACCCTTTCCGCCCGAGATTATTGCACCGGCGTGTCCCATGCGCCGGCCCGGTGGTGCGGTCACACCGGCGATAAAGCCGGCGATAGGTTTCTTGGTTTTGCTTTGTTTGATGAAATCCGCCGCATCTTCCTCGGCCGATCCGCCGATCTCACCGATCATGATAATAGCTTCAGTCTTGGGGTCGGCGAGGAACAGTTCCAAGCAATCGATAAAGTTTGTGCCGTTAATGGGATCGCCACCGATGCCGATGCAGGTCGTCTGACCGAGTCCAGTGACGGTGGTCTGGGCTACTGCTTCGTAGGTGAGTGTGCCGGAACGCGAGATCACGCCAACCTTGCCGGGCTTATGGATGTGCCCGGGCATAATGCCGATCTTGCATTCACCTGGCGTAATAACACCCGGACAATTGGGGCCAACCAGCCGCGTACCCGAATCATCGAGTACATGCTTGACCTTCACCATGTCTAACACCGGTATGCCTTCGGTGATGCACACGACCAGTGCGACACCGGCGTCGATAGCTTCGAGAATGGCATCGGCCGCAAACGCCGGTGGCACGTAGACTGCCGATGCGTTGGCACCGGTAGCGGTCACCGCTTGCGCCACGGTGTCGAATACCGGTCGTCCTAAGTGTTCGGTTCCACCCTTGCCTGGTGTTACGCCGCCAACCACCTGGGTACCGTAGGCGATGGCTTGTTCGGAGTGAAACGAACCGTGATGTCCAGTGAAACCCTGGCAGATGACCTTGGTATTTCTGTCGACGAGAACGGCCATTAGTGTTGCACCGCTGTCGCTACCTTTTGCGCAGCATCAGCAAGATCGTCGGCAGACACGATGTCGAGTCCGGATTCCGCCAGGATTTTCTTACCCTGATCGACATTAGTACCTTCGAGTCGAACGACGAGTGGCACATTTAGCGAGACTTCCTTGGCGGCAGTGACCACGCCCTCAGCAATCACATCGCAACGCATAATGCCACCGAATATGTTAACCAGAAATCCCTCAACCTTTGAATCCGAAAGAATTAGTTTGAAAGCATTTGTCACTTGTTCTTTACTAGCACCACCACCGACGTCCAGAAAGTTTGCCGGTTCGCCGCCATACAACTTAATGATGTCCATGGTTGCCATGGCCAGGCCTGCGCCATTGACCATGCAGCCGATAGTGCCATCTAGTTTGATATAGTTGAGATCGTACTCTGCCGCTTTGCGTTCGATTGGATCCTCTTCGCTCTCGTCGCGCAACTCACTCACGTCCTTGTGCCGAAATAGTGCATTGTCATCGAAGTTCATCTTCGCATCTAGTGCGACGACTTCACCGGTGGCTGCCACAATTAGTGGGTTGATTTCAATGAGACTCGCATCCAAGCCGACAAACGCGTCATAGATGCCGCGTAAAAGTTTGACGGCCGAACTAACTTGCTTTCCTTCTAGCTGCAACCCGAAGGCAAGCTGACGCGCGTGGAATGCTTGCATGCCAATGGCTGGGTTAATCGCCACCTTTATGATTTTTTCGGGAGTCTTCGCGGCAACCTCTTCTATGTCCATGCCGCCTTCGGTTGACGCCATCACGGTGACCTGACTCGTACCTCTATCTATTAACATACTCAGATAGAGTTCGCGTGCGATGTCACAACCTTCTTCTATATATATACGTTTAACTTCCTTACCCTGTGGGCCCGTCTGGTGGGTAACCAGTGTCATACCAAGCATTTGCTCAGCAGTACTGCGTACCTCGTCAATGGACTTCACGACTTTCACCCCACCGCCTTTGCCACGACCGCCGGCATGAATCTGTGCCTTCACGACCCATACCGGCCCGCCGAGTTCGTTTGCCACTTTAACTGCCTCATCGACGCTGAACGCAGCACCGCCACGCGGTATAGCGACGCTGTAGCGTGCGAGCAATTCCTTTGCCTGGTGTTCGTGAATGTTCATGGAAATCCTATGACCGACAAGGTGTATTAGTGCGCGGCTGGAGTCGGCCTATCAGGCCGTTGGCGTACGGTATTCTAGAAGCCTCGTTGACACAAGACCGCGACGTAAAACCGATGTACTGCATGAATACAGGTGCCGGGGCGTAAAAAGTGGTAGATAGCCAAGCCTGCGATCCACGGCCGCTGGCGTCGAAGTCTGCTTGGCCTGTAACATGAGTGTGTGGTATACAAGATACGGACTTACCTATTAATTTATAACGTACCGAAAACAGGCATGGAGGTGTAGCAATGAAAACA
Organism: Acidiferrobacterales bacterium; assembly: GCA_964194625.1. Taxonomy (GTDB): domain Bacteria; phylum Pseudomonadota; class Gammaproteobacteria; order Acidiferrobacterales; family SPGG2; genus SPGG2. The sequence goes on along the minus strand of CAXMNC010000036.1, from coordinate 4,904 downwards.
CTATTCAGATCAGTAACGTATGTAGTTCTCGCGGTTTTGCTCATGGCATTTGGTGCTGTCGTGGCACCCCAGGATGCAGGCGCCTGGGAGCCGAAGAAGCCTGTCGACTTTGTCATCATGGCCGGTAAGGGTGGTGGCGCCGACAAGATGGCGCGCCTGATGCAGACCATTATCGAGAAGCACGATCTGTCATCCAAGCCATTCATTCCTATCAACAAACCCGGCGGTTCTGGTGCCGAAGCCCTGATTCATCTTAAGAATGTAAGCGACACCAACAAAGACTATACGGTAATGGTCACGTTGAATAGCTTTTACACCACGCCGCTGCGCCAACCAGGTTTGGGCGTTGACATCTCCACGTTTACGCCGGTCGGCCGCATGGCGGAAGATACTTTTCTGCTATGGGTGCACAAGGATTCTGGCATTACCAATGTGGATCAATTCGTGAAGGCCGCCAAGAAAAAAGGCAGCAATTGGATCATGGCCGGTACTGGTAAGGGCCAAGAGGATCAATTGCTAACCAGCTTTTTGAACTCGGCGTATGGCCTCAACATGAAATACGTACCGTACAAGGGTGGCGGCCGTGTTGCCAAGGAGCTAGCTGGTAAACATGCCGACTCGACGGTGAACAATCCCTCCGAGCAACTCGGTTTTTACAAGGCGGGTACGACGCGACCAATAGCGGCGTTCACACCGGATCGCATGGAAATGTTTCCCGATGCACCGACGTTCAAGGAACTCGGGAAAGCGGGTATTCCGGTCTACTTCATGCAGCGCAGTGTGGTCGGTGCGCCGGGCATGAGCCGCGGCGCCCAAAAGTACTATCAGAAGGTTTTCTCGAACGTCTATAAGACATCCGAATGGCAGGCCTACATGAAGAAAAAGAGCCTGTATGGAAAGTTCCTCACCGGTAAGAAGTTGCAGAACTACTGGGCCAAGGAGAAAGAAATTCATATGAAGATGTTGAAAGACATCGGCGAGATCTAATCTATATAGAAGAAATAGCGTCTAAAAAGTAGGCGGAGAGGAGGGAGGTTGCGACCATGCGATTGGCCGAACTTGTTATGGCCGTAGTCATGGCGATCTTCTCCGTCTATCTGATGTGGAAGAGTGCGGAACTCCCCATCGGCTGGATACCGCGAGAAGGTCCAGGCGGTGGGGCGTTTCCATTTTGGCTTGCCGCCGGCATGCTGGTCTGTTGCATCATAATTATCGTGCGTTGGATAAGGCGCACGAGCCCGCCGTCACGTTCCAGCGAACCCTATATGGACAAGACCGCGATCAAGCTGTTCGTGATCAGTGCGGGTTCACTTGGTGTGATGATCGCATCTATTCATATAATCGGCGTGTATTTTGCCGTACCGCTTTTTCTTCTCTTCTACATGCGGTTTGTGGGCCATCACCAATGGAGTACGACGGCGGCACTGGCAATCACAACGCCGATCGTCTCCTTTTTATTCTTTGAAATTGCGCTGCGGCTCACGTTGCCCAAAGGGTATTCGGAGCCGCTGTTTTACCCGCTTTACGATTTCTTTTTTTAGTGGCCACATCGGTCAGCCCGTGCCTAGATGATGCACCTGGCTAACGGCAGGTATTTAGCGCAGATAACTCGCTAGGAAAGAGCATGGAAACTCTTAGTCTCCTGGGCAGTGGTTTCATAACCGTGTTTCAGCCGCTGAACCTGGCGCTGGTGATCTTTGGCTGTGCCTTGGGGTTGTTTATCGGTGCCATGCCTGGTCTGGGGTCGGTAAACGGGGTGGCGATACTGCTACCCATGACTTTTATCGTGCCGCCCACCGGTGCCATCATCTTCCTCGCCGCCATCTATTATGGCGCGATGTATGGTGGTGCCATCAGTTCCATCATGCTCGGCATTCCCGGGGCCTCGACCGCGGTCGCGACCACGTTCGACGGGCGGCCATTGGCGCTGCAGGGCCGCGGCGACCAGGCACTCATCACCGCCGCAACCGCGTCATTCGTCGGCGGTACCATCTCGGTAGTGCTATTTACGGGATTTGCCCCACCGCTGGCGGCGGTGGCACTCGCCTTCGGGTCACCGGAGATATTCGCCCTCATGATGCTGGCCTTCGCGACCTTTGTGGGTTTGGGTGGCGATGACATCCCGAAGACGCTGTTCTCGATTTTTATCGGCCTCGTTCTGAGTGCGGTTGGGCTTGACATCATTAGCGGCCAGCCACGTTTGGTCTTCGGCAACATCACCGGTTTCTACCACGGCATCAACTTCCTGGTACTCGCCATCGGTATCTACGGTATCGGCGAAATACTATGGACGATCGAGACCAGCCGGGGAAAGATAGACGTGAGTCAGGCCACGCTCACCTTTCGCCGTTTGATAGACGGGTTTAGAGGCATGAAAGCGACGATCAAGGCGACGGTGATGGGTTCGTTCTTAGGTTATTTCGTCGGTATCCTGCCGGCGGCGGGGGCCACCCCGGGCTCGTTGATGGCTTATGGCGTAGCCAAAACGATGGCGAAAGATCCTGACAGTTTTGGCAAGGGCAATATCGAAGGTGTGGCGGCGCCGGAAGCTGCCAACAATGCCGCAAGCACCGGTTCCATGCTGCCTATGCTGACCTTGGGCATTCCCGGTTCGCCGACAACTGCGATTCTGCTCGGCGGTATGGTGATCTGGGGTCTTGAACCCGGGCCGTTGATGTTCGTCGAAAATCCGAAGTTTGTGTGGGGGTTAATAGCCAGTCTTTATGTTGCGAATCTGTTTTCGCTGGTGCTCAACGTTTCATTGATCCCTGCTTTTATTTGGGTGTTGAAACTCCCGTTCACCATCCTCGCGCCGATGATTTTTATTCTGTGTGTAATAGGGGGTTACGCCCCCACCCAAGACATGCACGATGTATGGCTCATGTTTATCTTTGGCGTTGTCGGCTATTTGATGCGCAAATTGGACTATCCGATGGCGCCAGCCGTGCTTGCCATCGTCTTAGGACCGCTGGCGGAACCGGCCATGCGCCAATCACTGATTATTTCGGACGGCTCACTGATGATTTTCTTCGAGCGCCCGATGGCCGGCAGCATCATGGCGGTCGCGCTCCTGCTCTTTGTGTTGCCGTTGTATAAGGCCGTTAAGGGTTCCTTAGCGAAGCGGGCATCGGGCAGCCAGGCTTAGGACCCAAATAGTGAAATATTGCCTCCACAATGTACGTTTGGTATATGGTATACCAGATACCAAGGAACGACTTGAATAGCTCGCTGGAGCAACAATGGCAATTGCACGGCTAGCTGTGCCGTCCGTCAACGTTGATTTTGTCCTAAAGGACAAGATCTACAATGCCTTGAAGCAGGCGATCGTGTCGATGAATGTTGATGCCCATATCGAAGAGCTCAGGATCGACAAGCGACAATTGGCGCGAGACCTAGGGGTGAGTCGCACCCCCATCCGCGAGGCGATAGCTCGTCTGGAGCAAGATGGCTTTGTGCGCACGGTGCCGCGAAAGGGCGTATTTGTTGTTCGCAAAACCAAAAAGCAAATCTTGGAAATGATCACGGTATGGGCGGCGTTAGAAGGCATGGCCGCACGTTTAATCACTGCGAACGCTAGTGACGAAGAGATTGCCACTTTGCGCAAGATGTTTGCCACATTTGAAAACAATCAGGTGCAAGCGAAGATCGATGAATATTCGGAGGCGAACATTCAGTTTCATCAGGCGATTCTGAAGATGAGCCACTGTGATCTATTAAATCAGACGGCGAGAAATCTGTTTCTTCATATGCGATGGATCCGTGCACGCACAATCTCGGAAGACGACCGGGCGAGCCGCTCCATTATCGATCACATGCACATCATCGAAGCGCTTGAACAACGTGATACCGAGTTGGCGGAGCGGCTTGTGCGTGAGCACACCTTGAATTTGGCGGTTCACGTTGAAAAGAACGTTGACTAACTAGATTGAGCAGTTAAACCCTCACCCTAATTGGAGGATAGCCATGGCGGAACCGGCAAAGAAAGCAGATGTAGGGCGAGAACAGGCAGAAACGATTTCAGGCGGCCACCTGGTTGCCAAAGCCCTCAAGAATGAGGGTGTCGATGTAATATTCACTCTCTGCGGCGGCCACATTATCGATATCTATGATGGCTGTCTGGATGAAGGAATCAAGATTATCGATGTGCGCCATGAACAAGTGGCGGCGCATGCCGCCGATGGTTACGCGCGCATGACCGGAAGACCCGGCTGCGCCGTGGTAACCGCTGGTCCCGGCACCACCGATGCGGTTACCGGGGTTGCCAACGCGTTTCGTGCCGAGAGCCCGTTTCTGTTGATTGGCGGACAAGGTGCGTTGACCCAGCACAAGATGGGATCACTACAGGACTTGCCGCATGTCGACATCATGCAATCGATCACCAAGTTTGCGGCTACTGTGCCATCAACCGAGCGCGTCGCCGACATGGTTAGCATGGCGTTTCGGGAATGTTTAAACGGCGCCCCTGGCCCGACGTTTCTGGAAATCCCACGCGATGTTCTCGATGGCAAGCTTGATGTAACCAAAGCACGGATACCACAAGCAGGACACTATCGCGCGTCGACGAGGACGTTAGCGGACCCGGATGATATCGAAAAACTTGCCGACATATTGGTCAAATCTAAACGCCCATGCGTGCTATTCGGCAGTCAGGTGTGGACTTGTCGTGCGGCCGACGCTGCGCGAGAACTCGCCCGTACCCTTAACGTCCCGGCTTACATGAACGGCGCCGGACGCGGTACTTTTCCGCCCGGTGACCCCCATCACTTCCATCGCACGCGACGACTAGCGTTCGACAAGGCGGATGTCATCGTCATCGTCGGTACGCCGTTTGATTTTCGTATGGGTTACGGTAAGCGGCTGCGGGCTGACGCCACTGTGGTGCAGATCGATATGGATTATCGCAC